>CBDVES010000009.1:0-13171 GCA_965373065.1 uncultured archaeon
AACCAAATATTAGTCTCATAAATAAAACAAGAAAAGCATATTTTTAAATATTGCTATTTACTATTATAATCATGCAAAAAATCAAAGCCCACATCATAGGAGAAATAATTTCCAGCAACGCGTCTGAAGCCCATGCACTTTATAAAAAAAGTCGCTTCGGAGAAAAAGTAGGAGAAAAAATCCAATACTCTCTTCCAGAAACTCTGTTTTTAGCTGAAAAAGGAAAAATAGAAATCTTCTCGCGAAATAAAAAAATTCCTGAAAAAGAATTAATAAACAAGTTCAAAAGAATAGACAAAAAAATCCAGATTAAATATCCTGTGTTCAGGGATTTAAGGGAAAAAGGTTATATTGTCAAGACAGCGTTGAAATTCGGGGCAGAATTCAGGGTTTATGACAAGGGTGCAAGACCAGGAAAAAAACACGCGAAATGGATTGTGTTCACAGATTATGAATCCAAGAAAATAAGCTGGCATGAATTTTCTGCAAAAAACAGGGTTGCACACTCAACAAAAAAGAACCTGCTTTTGGCAATTGTCGACGAAGAAGGCGACATCAGTTATTATGAAGTTAAATGGGTGCGGACTTGAACTCTTACTTAAAATAATTCCGTAAAAGATTTTCTCCCAAGATAACATATTGTAAATTAAATATTGTGGAAGAAGTTGTAAAAAAATTCTTTCGATTAAACTGGAATGATTCTTGATAAAATCTTTATCATTTGCACATTTATAAATTCCATAAGGAGTGCAAAAAATAAGTCCGCTCTTTAGACCCATCTTAATTTCACTTTTAATATTAATTCTTGATTCTAGCATAGGTTTCATTTCCATTCTAAGAACTAAGATATATTTAATTATATAAAGATTATTGTAAATAAAAACTACCATCAAAAAACTTATAACCCTATTCTATTTATCTGAGTTATGGTTCAAGACACATCAAACATAAAAGAAAAAATACTATCCACACTTAGACAAAGAGGACCAAGTTTGCCGGTTCACATTGCAGGAGCCACAGGATTGAGCATACTCTTTTCTTCGGCTTTTCTCTCAGAATTATTCTCTGAAAAAAAAATAAAAATAAGCCACATGAAAGTCGGGAGTTCCCCGATATATTTTCTTCCAGGTCAGGAGCATTTACTGGAAAATTTTTCCCAATATATTAAAGGCAAGGAAAAAGAAGCATTCATTTTATTAAAAGAAAAAAAATTTCTTAAAGACTCAGAACAAGATCCTGCGATAAGGGTTGCATTAAGGAGCATAAAAGATTTTGCAATACTTTTTAAAAAAAATGAAGAAATTTTTTGGAGATATTTCACAATCCTGGAAAATGAATTTAAACCCCAGATTAAACATTTAGAAAAAACCCCGCAAATAGAAGATAAAAAAAAGTCAGAAGAAAAAATATCAAAGAAACAAGAGTTAAATATTTTTGACAAACAAAAAAAGAAAAAAGAAAAACAAATTATCAAAAAGAAAAAAACTGTGAGAAAAAAATCTTTCAAAGCAGATGAAAAATTCTTTAATAAAGTAAAAGAGTTTTTGTCCAAAAGAAATATTGAAATCTCAGACATTGAAGGATTTAGTAAAAAAGATTTAACATTAAGGGTAAGGACAAATGGCGAGGAAAAAGTACTGGTAGCTTACAACAAAAAAAGAATAACAGACCAGGATATTATCAAGGCACATAAAAAAGCAACAGAATTAGGATTAAAATATATTGTTTTGAGTTTAGGGGAACCTGTAAAAAAAATAAGTAATTTCATCCAGGCGATAAAAGATTTAGAAGAAATGTCTCAAATCTAAACAACAAAAACTCTTAAAAACCCTTAGTTCTCTCATTAAACATGGGAAAAATAAAATCAAAACTAATCAGAAGATCTGCACATAGCTTTATGCAAAAAGGTGTTGAATTTGCAGAAAGTTTTGAAAAAAACAAAAAAATACTCGGAAGGGAAATGCCAAGTAAAAAATTGAGAAATCAGATAGCTGGATTCTTATCAAGATTCAAAAAACAGGAAAGACAAAACCAAGTGTTGCCAAATAAATAAATTATTTTTTTCTTCTCTGCAATAATTTTTTTATATCTTCTAAATTTTTATTTATTAATTTAATTTCTTTATTTTTCTTTCTGTTTACTATCATATTAATAATATTAAAAATTATATAAAGAATAACTAAACCACCTATTGCCTGAAACAAAGTAGTTAAAAAAGAAATTTGATTAAACACATCTTCAAGCACTGCCCCATTAGTTAGATTTTCTAATGCCATGAATATTTTAAGAAAAACAAGTTTTTAAGATTACCTCAAAATTTTTAAAGTATTCTGGTTTTCTAAAATCGGCTCTGTAGCTCAGCGGTAGAGCGCGGCTCTCATGAGGCCGAGGTCGGGAGGTCAGCACTCCCCAGAGCCATTAGTCCCGACCGAGGCAGTCGAGGTTGAGGTGATTGTGAGCGATTTTGTGGTAGCGAGTAATCTTCCAAATTAATAACGCGTGCGAAGTCGGGAGTTAAGCGACAAATTTAGAAATCAATAACGGCTTTCCAATTGCCGAATAGAGAGTTAAATTCTCTTCAGAGCCATAAACAATATCAAACCCCAATCTTAAACCCATCACCTTTTTTCCTCGGTATAATATGAAAATGAACATGATTAACAATCTGCCCTGCTGATTCAAAATTATTATTAACAACATTGAACCCACTGGCTTTTTTCTCATCTATCAACTTTAAAGCTGTCTTCTTAATACAATCTAAAAGCCCAGGTCCTAAACTACTTGGCATATCTAAAATTGTTTCAAAATGTTTCTTAGAAATAACTAAACTATGTCCTTCTGTACAAGGATTAGCATCTAAAATCGAAAAAAAATTATCATTTTCGCAAATTCTTTTAGCAGGAATTTCTCCTTTTGCTATTTTACAAAATACACAATCATCAACCATAATAAAAATAAAAAAATATAATTTAAAATACTTTCTATCAAAATTCACAACTCAAATCACAATCTTTCAAATTGAATAAATAAAAAATAAAAAATTAATTAAATTTATCTTCTCTTTCTTCTCGCAGATTTCTTTTTCGCTTTTTTCTTCACAACTTTTTTCTTAACAACTTTCTTCCTCGATGCAGCTCTTTTCTTTTGTGCCTCAAGTTTTGATACTTGTTTCTTAAGCTGTTTTATTCTTAAAGCAATTTGCTTTGGTGTTTTAGCCTTTGCCATATTTCAATCACCTCAATTTAATTAATTATATTACGAAAAAATACTTTAAATACTTTTCTGAAATTTATTTTTTTAATTTTTTATTTCCCGACGAGAAAAAAACAAATTTTCACTTCACCAATGTTCCACAATTTTCAAATTCAACTTCTCCATTAACTAATTTTCTTAAAACATTTTTAAGTTCAGAAATTTTAACTCTTATTTGTTTTGTTGTATCACGACATCTAATTGTAACATCTTTATTTTTCAAAGAATCTCCGTCGACAGTCATACAAAAGGGGGTTCCAATTTCATCGTTCCGTGCATATCTTCTTCCAATACTTCCTGACTTGTCATAAACCACATTCCATTCTTTTTTCAAATCTTCCACAACTTTCTCTGCAATTTTTTCAAATTTTGGTTTTTTTATTATTGGAAATACAGCGGCTTTTATTGGAGCAAGTTTTGGCGGTAATTTTAAAACAATATTTTTTCTTTTATCGTCGTAGTTATATGCTTTTGTCAATACTGCTAAAAAAACCCGCTCCATACCAAAAGTCGGTTCAATCACCTTCGGGATTATTTTTTTCTTTGTCGCCTCATCAAAAATACTTAAATCTTTTTTACTTTCTTTAATGTGCTGATTTAAATCATATTGTCCTCGGTTTGCATTCCCTGCAACTTCTTTGCTCCCAAAAGGATATTCATAATCCACATCAAAAGTTGCAGAAGAATAATGAGATCTCTCATCAGATTTATGTTCTCTGATTTTTATCTTTTCTAATCCAAGAGAATAAAACCATAAAACCTGTTCAGCCAACCAAAACCCATGCCACTCTGTCAACCTTTTTTCGTTTAACATTTTTTTAATTGTAGTTTCTTTAAGTTCCTCGCTTCCAGCTTCTTGTGTCTCAGCGTCTAACAATCTAAATTTCAAATTCAAATGTTCTTTTGTTAATTCCTCGCATTTTTCCACATCGGGATGTAAAAAAAATTCAAATTCTCCAATGTGAAATTCCCTCAACCTAAACAAAAAATCTCTTGGAGATATTTCATTTCTAAAACATCTTCCAACCTGTGCAATTCCAAAAGGCAACTTCATCCTCATAGATTCGTAAATTAATTTAAAGTTCATAAACATTCCCTGCGCAGTTTCCCCTCGGAGATATGCCTTGTCTTTATCCAGTGTCCCAACTTCTGTTTCAAATAACATATTAAATTCTCCGGTTTTCTCATATTCTCCCCCGCAATCACATTTAACTTTTCCAAACTCATTTACCTCTAGTTTATTTGTTTTCTTGCACTTTTTACAAATAACTGCTAAATCTTTAAAACTGTCGATGTGTCCTGAAGCTTTCCATGTCCGAGGATGAGAAATTATACTCGCATCAATACCAACCATATTATCATTCTTGTGGACAAAATAATCCCACCAATTTTTCTTTAAATTATTAAATAATTCTGCTCCAAGCGGTCCAAAATCCCAGAACCCTGAAAAACCCCCATACAAATCACTAGACCTAAAAACAAATCCTTTCCTTTTACAAAAATTAGCAAGTTCTTCTACTGAAATTTTTTCAGACATTAATTTTTTCGTTTTCTCCACAACTTTTCTTTTTTTCTTCTCAACTTTTCCTTTCATTTTCTTGATTATTTCCCTCGCCTTTTTTTCAGCATCTTTTTTTGTCTTTCCGAGATAAGCAATTGTTTTTGTCTTTACTTTTCCATCAACCCTTTTATTCTCATTAAGATAATAATACTCTTTTCCATGAATTTTTTTCTTAACAATAAATGCCATTGGTTATTTTTAACTTCTTAATTTAAAATGAACAAATGAAAATTTTATATTTCCTTTTTCCTGAACTTGTGAGGGAAATATGAAAATCTTTTGATTTACTTTACAAATTAACCACTACAGAACTATTTAAATATCTTTATAATTTCTTTTTCCTATGCCTCAAAATCTTTCTAACTATAAAAAAAGCAAACACTAAAAATAAAATAACAAACACAAAACTAAGCACATTATTGGCGCCTCCTAACTTATCAAATACAGCAAACCCGCTAACTGGTGCTCCTAAAATAACATTCTCCTGAACAAAAGTTGAATAAGCTTCTGAATTTAGATTAACTAACAAATTCAATTCTCCCGCTAGTGAAGGCTCAATAGGAATTAAAATCTCAAATTCTTGTTTTAAATTTGCAGAAATTATTTTGGTTTCTTTAATTTCTGCTGCTTTTTCATTAGTAGAATCAAATAATAAAAATTGCAATTCAACTTCTTGTTCCAACCCAGAAAGTTCTTCCAATGAATAAATAATTTTAACATAGTCTTCTGCATTTCTTTCAACTTTAATCAAATCAAAACCTAATTTCTCCTCTATAATTTCAACAACAAAACTTGATGATTTAGAAATTTCCTGGCATATTAAAGAAACTGTTAAAGTGTATTTGCCAGCTTCTATCATCCCCGGAATATTTAAATCAAAAACAACTTCATACTCTTCACCAGCAGCTAAATTTTTTATTTCATCTGAATAAACCCAGGAAGCATAACCATCCTCTCCCTTAAATCTACAATTATTAAGAAAACCTGTTCCAGTGTTTTTAACAAGCCAGTTAATTTTTTTAATATCATCTTGACTGACAATCAAATTTTTAATTTCACTAACAGTTAATTCTGTTGTTGTATTCCCGGTTATAATGGTAGTGCGACTTCCGCCACCTCCGCCACCCCCTGAATGAATGACTGTTCCTCCAGTAGAAACTGAAAAACTTGAACTCGTAGAATTAATATGTCCTGCAGAATCATTAACATAAAAATTCAAAACAAAATCAGCATCAACAGTAACATCAAATGTGGTTGATTCTAAACTGCAATTTATAGAAGTATTTGCAACTTCTATATTTTCCCCTCTATAAACATTAAACCAACAACTTTCTAAATTACTGTCAGAAACATTAAAAGTCAAAGGAACTCCTGTTCTGCTTGATTTTGCACCTGTTGGTTCTGTCAAGCTCGCATTTGGGTTTACTATATCCACACAAAAAGTTTTATTCCCATTAAAAGCAGAATTTCCCTGAGAATCATTGCATTTTATATTCCATAAATAAGTTCCATCGTCCAGAGTAAGTGCAAATGTATTTTCAGCACCGCTTGCAGGATTTGTGTTTGTCTGATTTAATTCAAAATTTCCTGTAAAATCCCCCCACAACTCACAGGAATCTAAATCGACATCTGTGGGGGTATAAGTAAATTGAATGTCTTCCTGGTAATTTAAATAAACATCTATAGGAGAACTCAATATAATTGTAGGTGCTCCAACCTCAACATTAAATACAGCTGAATCACTTACCTGCTCTCCCTGAGTATCATTTGCATAAATTGTTAAATTATAAGCTCCGTCGCCGGAAACATCAAAACTTGTGTTTGCACAGCTTGGAAGAATAATATCATTTCCCTCATCAATATTATACCAGCAGGAATCTAAATTGTTGTCGCTGTCAAAAACAATAAAATTCAAAGCTAAAGATTCATTATAACCATAAGTTGCTCCATCTTGAGGAGAATCTAAAGTTATTGTTGGTGCTGAATTTAAAACAGCATAATCAACACTAACACTTTGGAGTTCTGGAGAATAAGAAGAATCATCTGTTTCAAAATCAAATTTGTATTGAAAATACTGATTATTTGTTAAAGATAAATCTTGAGGAGAACTATCAACAATATCAACAAAACTTTCTCCTGAACATAAATTATCATTGCAGGTTCTTGCTGTTAGGTTTAAACATGGCATTAAAACCGAAGGAGCATCATAATTAGAAGTATGCTGAACCTTGTCAAATACAGCAAAATTATCAATCTCATAGTCTGGCGGAAAACTACTACTAGCATGCCAGGTAGTTCCTACTCTAAACAACCCAATATCAGAACTTCTTGTTCCTGTTGAAGTTATAGTAGAACCATGCTGAATACCATCAATAAACAATCTTATTTCTCCATTATTTAAATCCCAATTTAATTCAAATTCATACTCTTGTCCTCCTGTTGGGCTCCAAACTGGTAAAAGTTGACTAGTTACTTCACTTCCTGAAGAATCAAAAATGTATATTTTTAGTTGACCATTATGCCATTGAACAACACTAATCATATTTACAACACTATTATGTTCTTTTGAAATACTAAACATTCCGTGTTTATTGCCTATTCCAGTATAATTAGGTGTTATCTTAAATCTCACTGCACCAACTTGCTGTGAATCTGCATTTAAATCAGCATCATAATCCACATAGATTATAGCACCCCCAACTAAGTTTAATTTATTATTAGTTATGCTGGGATTATTATGAGGTGTTCCTGTTAATACACCTTTTCCCCAAGTGCCATGAATATTATTATCATAATTAGCATAAAATGTCATATCGCCATAACAACCATAACAATCATTTTGTAACCAAGAAATATTATTCCAACTCGCCTCACCTCCAGCATTAAAAATTTTTGAAGTATAAGTTCCAGATTCTCCACCACCATACTTGTCTTTTTGTCTTTGGTAGATTTCAGAAATTTCATCATCTAATAAAACTTTATTCCACACAACCAGTTCATCTATTCTTCCATCAAGACGATGTGTATCTCCTCTGTCTCCCACTACAATAGGACCACTCAAAGCATCAATAGGTCCATCTAAACTTTCTGAAACATCTAATACACCATTAATATAAATTCTTACTTCATTTGCAACTGAATTATCATAGGTAACAGCAACATAAACCCACTCTCCTGCAGGAATATTTGAATTAGAACCAACAGCATCATAAGTTCCTTTAAATCTTAAAAAACCTAATTTTGCATTATTTCCAACATAAAACCACCAATTACTATTTCCATTATCTCCAATTATTGAACTATGATAACCGTGAGCAGGAGTTACTGTATTAAGATTAATCCAAGCAGAAATTGTTAATGTTGTTTGCAAATTTAAACTTGAATCACTGCCACAATTTACTTTATCATTACTACCATCAAAATTTCCAGTATGACTTCCAAGTTTTGAACTTGTGTTAAAGGTTGCTCCACTTACAGTTCCATTATTTCCCTCTCCACTTGTATCTAACCAATCATCATTCATATGCAACAACAAAACATTCCCCACCATATCAAAATAACCATCATCCTCTTTATTATTTGGAAGCTCTTGTTCTGAATCACTCCAATACTTTAACATAATTCCTGTATTATTAAACTCTGTATTATCATAAGCCCCCTCGTCAAAACTAGATTGACTGCTTTGTTCATAAACAGCAAAACCTGTAAATTTATTATCAATAAAATATAATGAGAATAAAGCCACTCCAATAATCAAAAACACAAATAAATAAGTGACAACATGTTCTTTTCTAATCCTCTTTTTTTTCATATATTTAAATTGATTTCTTATTTTAAATACTTTTTTAAAATGCATTTTACATAATCCAAAATATTTAAATATACCAAATAACTAAATAAGCCATGATAATAAAAAAGGGCTTAATATTTTTATTCTGCACTATATTTTTATTGCAGTTAGTTGTGGCCCAGGAATACAAAATTGAAATTTTGACTATTCCAGAAGATAAGATTTTTTTTGAACCAGGAGAAACCATTAAATTAAAAATTACTCTTCGTGACTCCAGTAATAATCCTTTAGATGGTGAAGTTTTAATAATTATTAAAGATTTGAAGGAAAAAATAATACAAGAAGAAACAATCAAATCAAAAGATATTGAAGAAATAAAATTAGATAAAAATGCACTTGCCGGAGAAGGTAAAATAATTGCAAAATACAAAAATTCAGAAGCAACAGAAGCATTTTTTATAGCAGAAAATGAATTGGCTGAATTTAAATTAAATGGTGAAAAATTAATTATAACAAATATTGGAAACACCATATATGATGAAACAATATATATCACAATAGGAGAAACAACAGGGTCTAAAAATCCTAATCTCAAGATTGGAGATTCAGTTTCATATAGATTAATTGCTCCCGAAGGTGTCTATAAGATTAAGGTAACAGATAAGCATAGAAAAATTCTTTTTAGTCAGGGCGAGGTTCAATTAACAGGAACAGGCCATGTCATAGGCGCCTTAGATGAAAGAGGATCTCAAGTTTCAGGAATCACAGGGATAAGCCCTGAAAAAGAATCTGAAGGAGAATTACTTGGGTATGTTAAAAATAGCAAGTTTGTTTATGTTTTTGTTTTTGTTATATTTGGGGCTATGATTTTACTGGCAATAGAAAAAAGATATAGAAAAAAAGTTGGGCAATGATTTTATTTCTAAACAATTTTTATAATTCATAAATTAAAGATTTATAACAACACAAAGCACAGGCTGGGAATCGAACCCAGGAAAATGTGGGCTGCAACCACATGCAGTGCCATTGTGCCACCTGTGCAGATATAAATAAGTCAAGAACCATATATTTAAAACTTCCGTGAGTAGCATTATAAAAGAAATTAGCTTATTCAAAATTCTCTCTGGTTATTCAAATGACTTAACCAAATAAGCTTTATCATTTCTATCAACAGCCCCAAGCCCAATTGTATTTAAAACACCAATAACTTTATGATTTTTTGGAAGAATTTTTTTAAGATTATAAACCCCGGCATCACAAGCCAGAACAATTGAAACATTTCCATGAAACATTGATTTTTCTAATTGAGCTAATTTGCAGGGAGTGCCAATTAAATCCACATCCACTATATTATATCTGTCTTTTTTCAATTTAGAGGCAAGTTCTTTCATTACACCGTCGCCACCAGTCTTGCATATTTTAACACAACTATTGCAGGAAACAATCCCAATCTTATCACTTTTTTTTAACTTAGATTTCATTTCTTTATATGATTTTTGTTTTGTGATTATCATTCCCTAAAAAAGAAAATATAGTTTATAAAAATATCTTTTACAAAAATGCCCCGGACAGGATTTGAACCTGCGACCCCTTGCTTAGAAGGCAAGTGCTCTATCCAAGCTGAGCTACCGAGGCTTAATTTAATCAAGAAATAATCGTATTTAAAATCTTTCTATTTCCTAAACTTCAAACTCATCAAAATCTTCTGCAATCTCAACATCCTTAAAAACCTTCTTTGCATCATTCAAAAGTTTTTTTGGGGCTTTTTCATATCTCTGACTTATATGCGTAAGAACCAACTTCTTTGATTTAGATTTTTTTGCGATTTCTCCTGCCTGCCTTGCTGTCAAATGTAAATGCTCTCTTGCTTTATCCTGCAAATCAGAGCTAAAACTTGATTCACAAATCAGCAAATCAGAATCCTTAACAAAATTCACAATGTTTTTATTAAACTTCGTGTCAAGCACAATCGCAACTTTTTTATCACCAACCTTATAAGTTAAATTTTTTGCTAAATATTTTTTCCCTTTGTAAGAAATATCTTTGCCTTGTTTTAATCTCTTAAGCAATGGTCCAGGAGGCAACTTTGACTTTTTCAATTTCTTCTTGTCAATTCTTATCTGACCTTTTTTTACAAACGCATAAGCATTAGTCGGAATCCCGTGCTCCATGCTCTTGGCTTCAAGGTAAAAATCATCTGTCTCTAAAAATTTGCCCCTAGTGGAAATATTCTTTTGAATATTTTTCGGGGCCTGCTTTAGCAGGTTCTCGCGCCTACTTGGTGCCTCGTGAGAGGTTCTCGCAACCCTTGCGGTTGTACGCCCTTGGGTGTCACCAACTTCTTTGACTTTTATCTCATATTTCCGGGTAAACCTAAAAATTTTCAACAAAGCACTCATAAAATCTTTGGTTCCTTTTGGACCATAAATAAAAAGTGTTTTGTTATATCCACTCAACGCCAAAGTCGACAACAATCCTGGAATTCCAAAAACATGGTCCCCGTGCCAATGTGTAATCAACAAGTGCGTGACCTTGCAGGGATTTAACCTTGCTTTCCGAAACTGCCTCTGGGTCCCTTCCCCACAATCTATTAAAATATTCTCTCCTTCATAATTAAGCAAAATAGCAGTATGATTTTTCTTCACAGTAGGAGTCTGAGCCGAGGTTCCTAAAAAAACTAATTTTATTTTTGATGTCATGAAAAGAAGAAGAAAAATTTGTTTATATAATTATTGAAAAAAGAAAATTAATCTTCAACAGTCCTAAAAAAACATATTTCAAAATATCCACTAAACAAAATAACTAAACCAAGTGGAAATCAATAACAAAAAACTATTCTTTTTTCAAAGCAGTTGAAGCCGGAGAAATAAAAATTATTGTATCGCCTCTTAAAAAAGTCAAACCAAGATTTCTCTTTATCTCGTTGTTTTGCATTTCCTTTATATTATCCAATACCAAATTTATATGAATATCAAATGCCAACAGCGTCCCTACAAACTGCTTGTCGCCTTTTAAATGCACCAAAACTTCTTTTCCTTTTGAGTTATTCAACAAATCCAGGGGTCTTTCAATTCCGTTAACCATGATTTAAGTTTGTATAATTTGTTTATAAAAGTTTCGG
This sequence comes from uncultured archaeon, assembly GCA_965373065.1. Taxonomy (GTDB): domain Archaea; phylum Nanobdellota; class Nanobdellia; order Pacearchaeales; family GW2011-AR1; genus JAUWPB01. The sequence continues at coordinate 11,725 of CBDVES010000009.1, forward strand.
ATTCAAAACCAAAGAATTTTTAAACCAAATCTTGATTATTACATTATGAAAAAAGGCAAAAAAATATCTGGAGGAAAATATATCAAAAGTCGGAAAAAGAAAAAATATGAACTTCCAGGTCAGAAGAGAATAGTAAAACTTAGTGACAAAGACAAAAGAAGAATAAAAAAAACCAGAGGGGGAAATAAAAAGATTTTTTTACTTAAGACAAAATTTGTAAACATCCCGTCAAAAAAGAAAAAAGTTGAAATTAAAAATGTTCTTGAAACACCTTCAAACAGATTCTTAGCAAGACAAAATATAATTACCAAAGGAACAATTGTTGAAACAAAACTCGGCAAGGTAAAAATTCTAAATCGCCCAACTCAGGAAGGGGTTGTTAATGGGATTTTAGTTGAATAAATTTAATTGCTTTTACTTCTCACGCAAGACAATAAAAACCAAAAGCTTTATATAGCCAAAAACTTTATAAAAGAAAATAAAACCTAATTTTACGACGATAAAAATGGCTGGAATACGAAAATGCCCTGAATGTGGAAGCATACATCTAAATTATGATGCTCATCTTGGTGAGATTATTTGTAATGACTGTGGTCTTGTTATTGAAGAGAAAATGGTTGATTCAGGTATTGACCTTCAGGGAAAATTTGACAAAGGACGCAAAAAAGGCCGGGGCGGAGCTCCAATAAGCATGCAAAAATTTGACAAAGGTCTGACAACAAATGTCGGAGAAATTTCAGATATTTACAAACTTGAACCAGGACAAACACGAAAATTCTTACGATTAAAAAAATGGCAGGAAAGAGTTTCAACAAGCATTGAAAGAAATTTAAGACTTGCCATGGCAGAACTAAGAGTCATTGCTTCATATCTTAATCTTCCAAATGTAATACGAGACGAGGCCTCAAGAATTTATAATTATGTTTTGCAAAGAGGATTAGTAAGAGGAAGAAGCATGGAATCTGTAATTGCCGCCTGCCTGTATGCTGCCTGCCGTTCATACAACATTCCAAGAACCCTCGACGAAATAGCAACAGCCTCTGATGTTGAAAGAAAAGAAATCGGAAGAACCTACAGATTTATAATAAGAAAATTAGGAATCAAAGTAAAGCAAAGTTCTCCAAAAGATTACATCTCAAGATTCTCTTCTGTTCTTAAGTTATCCCCAAAAACCCAGAATGATGCATTAAAAGTTTTGAAACAGGCAGAAAAAGTTGAATTAACTTCAGGCAGGGGTCCTGCTGGAATTGCTGCAGCAGCATTATATGTAGCAGCCTTGATAAACGACGAAAAAAAGACCCAAAGAGAAGTCGCAGACATCGCAGGAATTACAGAAGTAACAATCAGAAACAGATATAAAGAACTGATTGAAAAACTAGACTTAGAAGAAAAAATAAAGCAACAAGAAAAAGAATTGTCTAAAAAGAAATCACCCTAAAATTCTAAA
>CBDVES010000010.1:0-11586 GCA_965373065.1 uncultured archaeon
TGTTTACTTTGCCTATGGTTCTCCACGCCGTTGCGTCGCTTAATCCGTCAAGATTATCATTGCCATCGGGCTTGACATAATACCCCGCTGCGCTGGCAAAACTAACCAAAAATAAAACCATCACAAATAAAATTAATATTTTAGTTTCCATTTTCCTTTAACTTATCACCAACCATCTTTTTTTCACATACTCTTTAAGAATTTATTATTTAAAAAACTATGCACATGATTTTCACACAATGAAATATTTATAAACAAAAAAACCTTATATAAAACATGGTAAAAAAAGCAGGTTCTAAAAAGAAAACCCATTCTGTAAAAAAGCCAAAAACTAAAAAAATTAGAGTTCATAAAAAATTTATTAAACCACAAATTACACAGACCTCAAGTGAAGTTCAAGTGGAAAAAATATTAGTGGATAATTTTGTGTCCTTGCAAAAAGTTATGACTAATTTGTCTTTAAGGTTTAACAAGTTGACTCATCAAATCTCTAATTTATTGGAGTTGTTTGAAATATCTGCAAAAGCATTGGCAGAAAAAGATGCTAAGCATGGGGGCAAGGATAACAAAAATCTCATAGAAAAAATAGATATCTTGATGGACCAAAACAAAACAATTGCAAGAGGGTTGACATTAATACACGAAAGACCTTCCCCAAGGGATGACACTGCTGTGCCTTCTGGGCAAGTTCCTGTTCAAAGACCTGTGCCAGTGCCAAAATCTCCTCAGGCACCTGCTCCTCCTCAACCTGGAACTGCGCCTAAGCAAAGTGTAGACATGGGAGAATATCAAAAATCAATTGCGTCAGAAGATACATCAGATTCTAAGCCAAAATTTAAACCTCTTCCAAAATATTAAAATGCTGCGGCAAACTTCAAAAGAATTTCGGGCATTTTTTCTGTTAGAGTTTACAAGAGAATTAATTAAACATTCTGAAACAGGAGAAATTATTGAATTAGAAAATGTGATTAAAGAAGATGAAAAAAAATTGCCTGTTTCTATTCAGAAAAAAATTAAACAAAAAGAGAAATTGTTTTATAAAAAATTTACACCAAATGCTGGTTTTGCTTCTGGTCCTGTAATTCAAAGACATGCTCCCCGGGTTCTTAGAATCCCTCACATAAAACTTCCTTCAAAACTCCGGTATCTGCGACCAACTCCCACAAACATTCAAATAGATTTAGGCAAACTGAATCCTCTGATAAAAGACCCAATGGTTCAGTCAATAGAATGTAATGGAGCAGATGAAAATATTGTGGTCAGAGGGGGCATGGGAACAAAAAAGACAAATATAGTTTTGAGCAAAAAAGAAATAGATGAGGTGATTGAAAAATTAGCAGAAACAGCAAAGATTCCCATGCAGGAAGGCGTCTTTAAAGTGGCTGTCGGGAAATTGATTTTGTCGGCAATTATTTCGCAAGTAGTTAGTTCAAGATTTATAATTCAAAAAATGAAATATGCTCCAAGAGAGGTTTTTGGAAGACGATGAAAAACAGGAGTTAAAGAGAGATTAAGACAGAAAGATTTATTCTATGTTTGGTGTTGGTTCAATAATTCTTCATGAAAAATAAGATGCAATAAAAAATTCCTTAGATTTTCATCATCTCTTTTATGGGAGAGTTTTGTTAAACTCATATATTTTTCAAAAGCTCCGGTTTTTAAAATTAACAAAGGTAATTTAAATTTCATCAAGAACAAATTTACTAAAAATCGTGTTGTTCTGCTATTCCCGTCGATAAAAGGATGTATTCTCTGGTGTTGATTGTGAATAAACCCTAATTGTTTTAAGCATTCCTCTCTTGTTTTAATTTTATTTAATTGCCCGCAAAATTCTTCAAGTTTCATAATTACTTTTCCAGGAGGGGTTGTTTTAAAATAAGGATTTCCTAAAATTTTGTTCGGTGTTTTCTTAAATTTGCCTGCCCCTTTGTGCAATGAAAAAAGGCAGATTTTATTTATTTCTTTTAAGTAATTTAAAGTTAATTTTTCATCAAGATTGTCAATTATATAATGCATTGCTTCATTAAGATTTTTAACCATCTGAATATCCTGGCTTGGTTTATCCGGATAAATAGAATTTAAAATTAAATCAACTGTTTCTCCTATGCTAACTATGCTTCCTTCTAACTGTGCTGAACCTGCCAAAAATTCAAAAATCTTTATCCCAAAAGGATTAATCTCTTTTTTTTGAATTTTTAAAATTCTTTTACTAATTTCATTATAAGAAAGATATTGTTCTTTAATTTTTTCCCGGATGTTATATTTCTCTTTTAATAAATTAAAGGGGGGATTATTCAACAGGGTTCCTAATTTTGGCTTTCTTTTCCATAGAATTAAAAATTGATTTTCCTCAAAAAAATGAATAATTTCCTGAATCTTTTTATTATTTGATAATTTTGGCGGATTAATTATTGGTATTGATTTTGGAAGAATTCTTAATATCTGAGACAGATTCTTAGAAAACCAAAAATTATAATTTATATTATTTTTTAAAGACCACTTAAGAATTTCAAATATAAATTTTGTTTCATGACTTTTTATTGGATTTAATAAACCTTTTTTATTTTTTTTAATCCACTTATTCTTAATCAAAGAATTAAGATGAAAGTAAACTGGCTTATAAAATTTCAAATCCTTTGGTTTGCACGGAGCTTTTTCTATAACTTGTGCGAACACATCATATTTTGTCGGCATAAAAGAGCAAGTCATTAGTCATTTATAAAATTAACTATTTTTATAAAAAAAATATAATTTTTGTTAATTTTAGACATATGATTTTTTAAGTCAATACTAATCGCTCCTTTTTCAAAACTCTTAAATACTTCTTTCTTCTTTAATAAATATGAAACAAAAAATAACAAAACAAAAAATAAAAAAATATTCTGATTTAACTGACAAGGCATTGAAGATTGCGAAAAAATCAGTTGTGAAAGCTAAGGAAAATTATGCAAAAGAAATAATTGAAATGGTGGAGAATTATCTTTCAGATGCAAAACATTTTAAGGAAAAACAGGATTTTGTGAACTCGTTTGCCGCGATTAATTATGCTCATGGCTGGCTTGATGCCGGAGTTCGGTTAGATGTTTTTGATGTAGACGATAACAAACTTTTTACAATTAAGTAAACTATAAAAACTAATTTCTCTTGTTTTATTTATGAAAAAGAAAGTGATTATTTTAAGTCTTGGCGGAAGTCTGATTATCCCTGAAAAAGTAAACACAAAGTTTCTCAAAGAATTTAGAAAAATAATTTTAAAGAACACAAAAAAATACAAATTTGTAATTGTTTGCGGAGGAGGGAGTGTTGCAAGAAAATATATTTCTGGATTAAAAGATTTAAATGTAAATGAAAAACTTCAGAGTTTTGCAGGAATTTCAGCAACAAGAATGAATGCGAGACTTATGAATTATATTTTTAATATAAATCCTGAAAAAGGAATTCCTCATAAAATGAGAACTTTGAAAAAATACCTAAGAAAACAAGATGTAGTTTTTTGCGGGGCTCTTGAATATAAACCAGACCAGACATCTGATTCAACATCAGCAGAAATTACAAAATACTTTAAATCAGAATTTATTAATCTCACGAATGTAAAAGGTTTGTATAATAAAAGTCCTGTTAAATATAAAAACGCTAAATTTATTTCAAAAATTTCCTGGAAAGAATTTGACAAAATGGCAAACAAAATAAAATTCAAACCAGGACAGCATTTTGTTTTAGACCAGACAGCTTCAAAGATAATTTTGGAAAACAAAATTTCAACATATATTATAGGAAAAAATCTAAATCAACTTGATAATATTTTAAATGATAAAAAGTTTATAGGGACTATTATTCGATGATGATATGAAAAAATTAATTAAAAGAGTTCTTCAAAAATTGGGATTGATGAGTGATTACTAATTTTATTAATCAAATAGGTCTTTTGTGGAATAATTTTCTATGCGGAAAAGATTAAATGAGCGACTAATTATTTTTTATTGTAAAACACAATCTTCTGGGCAAGTATTCTCGTTTTCTTTATTATTACATAAAGAATCATAATTGCAGAAACAATCAAATAATAATCTTGAAGAAAACGGTTCGATCTGAATTGAATCAGTAATTACATTGCCTATCTCATCGCAATATGAAGTTGCTAAAGTTTTTGTAACAGTAGAACCAGTTGGATTTACTTCAAGAAATGGACCTTGAGTGCTACTTGTTCCTAATTGATAAAAATCAAGCGTATTGATTGAAAAAGCGCTATTTAATGCTCCTACACCATCAATATAATATACTATCATATTTTGACTAAGAGGATAATAATTCTTATTATCCCTGAATTTCCCAAAAACATCTCTTGGGTCACCTTCTCCTTCCTGAAAATCTGATGGGACTTTGAATAAATACACCCCCAAATAATCGTTGCTTTTAGTATAAAATATATTATCTTCAATAATATTATCATTCATTGGATTTGTCCCTCTATCATTCATTGAAAATGGGCTTCCTCTATCATGAGTGTAATAAACTATATTGTTTTTTATTACATTACGATTACCTCCATTTACTTTTATTCCGCCAGCAACTGTTTTTATATCATAGATTGTATTATCTGTCACAGTAAATCCGCTTGCTGATTTGTCCAAATAAATTCCATTAGCAATATTCCAAACAGGCCATGGCGTGCCATCTGTATTTCCAAATCCACCATGGATAATATTATGAGAAATATCTGAAGAAACTATATTAATCTTATCTCCGTTAATATAAATTCCCCCACAATCATTTAGAAGCAAGCCATAATCTGTGATTAGATTGTTTTTTATTGTCAAATTATTAACTCCCGTGGTTGCTCCCGCGACCGTTATCCCTGCATAGCCAGATCTTTCAATGACATTATTTGTTATTTCAATAGTATCTGTGCCATAGACACTAATTCCTGTAAGACCTTGCCCGATTGTATCTGATGTAGCAAAAAAACCATTGTCATGAATTCTATTATTATTTATTGTTACTTTTCTGGATTGATAGATTGTTATTCCATTAATATTTGAATTGGCAATTTCGCAGGATGATATTTTAATAGTATTGCTTAAAGGATAGATGCCGATGTTATTTGATTTTAGCACCGGAACCTGTTCTGCAATAAATTCATCAGTCTTGACATGTATTCCAATGTCAGCTGCATTTTTAATCTGGATATCATTAAGAATTAACTTTCCTTCTTTTCCCCAAAATGCTTTTATCCCATAATCTCTTACAGAACCTGTAAAACCATAATTAGAGGGCTCAGAAGGAAGGCTAATAAATAAAATATTGTCTGAATCCTGTGCCCATTCATAGTCTTGGTCAATAAACGAAGGATGGTTTGAATAAAAAATCCCCCATCCTGATTCTAATGTATATATAGAGGAAATATCAGGAGAAAATTGTGTTATGCCAGTATTATAATTATAATTATTAACATTCCTTTTATCCATATACCAGTTATTAACTCTTAGGTAAATATTCGCTCCTTGATAATTAAATCCATTGGTTAGTTTTTCATTTGAACTAACTTCATTTTGAGATGCTGTTTGGGTTGTAAAATAACCCTGATTTGGCTCTCTGGATATTGACTTTCTATTCCCAAGAACAAACAATTGCTTGATTTTATGATCTAATTGATTTATATAAACATTTGGTCCTAAATCAAGGATTTGTCCTTTATAAATTCCATTATACTCATTCCAATTCCAATTTTTTGGGATTGGATCCGCGCAATTGATTATTGGTTTGTTTCCAGTCCCATAAGAAGAAATAGTTAAACTCATATCCCCCCCAACAGGCTTTTTTAAATCAAGATGTTCATACCAAACGCTTCCTTTCTTCAGTAAGATAATATCTCCTCCATTGAATGTTGTTGAGCTCGCTTTTCCAAGTGTTTTCCATGCGCTTTCCGGAGATAAACCGCTATTTGAATCATTCCCATTTACAGCGTCAATGTAATAAAGATTATTTGTCGTAACTTCACACTCCCCATCACAACACCTCTCACTATCACTCGCGTCCAGCCATTCGCCCGAACAGGTTTCGTCGACGGAGCAAATGGTTCCGCCTAATTGCGTGCAAGTTTGTTTTGGAACTCCACAATCCTCTGGGCAATTACATCTATTTTCATTTGTATTACAAACTCCGTTGCCACAAGGCAAACAAATAGAACCGCAGTTAGCACATGTGCACCCACCATCTTCTTCAAAGCAAAGACCAACTTCTTTTAACCCGGCACAGCAAGGTATATTTTCAATAGTGCATTTGTAATTTTCGTCCCTGCATTCGCATTTTTCCCTTGCTATCTCTGCATCACCTTGCTCACATTTTGGATTTTCTAAACATTCAGTTTCATAAATTCTTTCGCAGACTTCTCTGCATATCTTAAATACCCACAACCCCTTTTCTTCACACTTAACTAATGTATATCCTTCTTCACATTCTTGGCATTTTCTTATATGCCATCCCGACGTATAGGTTGACCTGCATGTGAGTTTGTATTTAGTTATAACTCTGCAGTCCTCAGGACAATTATACTCACTCTCTGTTTCTGCATCACAAACCCCATTACCGCACTTGGCTGTGCAAATTCCTAAAATACCGACCACATCTTCAAATTTTGGTTTAATTAATTTCAATCCCCCACAACATTCAGGAGGACTTGGTATAAATTTTCCTTCCTTCACACACTTCTCGCAATCCTCAAGGCAATTATCTGAATTTTCACCTTTTTCCAGTTCGCAAATTCCGTTGCCGCAACTATTCACAACTTTCCCAGTAATCTTTCCAACAACATCAGAAAAAAATCCTGCAGAAACAAAACTAATCAAAAACAAACATAAAAATAAAATCACTAATCTCTTTTTCATAAATCAATCAAACAAAATAAGTTTATAAATATTAACTTCATTAATAAATTATGAAAAACAATATATTAATCCAAGAATCTAATTTTGAAAAAGCAAGAAAAGCAATTAATCAATCAAAAGAAGAAAATATAATTTTTTCAAGCGACGACGACGATTTAAACAGAAAAGTCCTTGAAAAATTAAAAATAAATATTCTTCTTTTAAATCAATCAAAAAGAAAAGATTTTCAAAAGCAAAGAAATTCTGGGTTTAATCATGTTCTTGCTAAAATAGCAAAGAAAAATAATATTGTGATTGGAATAAATTTGGACGAGATAATTAAAGCAAAGTCCAAAGAAAAATCAGAGATTTTAGCGAGAATAAAACAAAACATAAAACTGTGCAATAAAAATAAATTAAAAATGAAATTTATTTCTCAAGAAAACAAAAGAAACATTTATGATTTGAAATCACTTGGATTGGTTTTAGGAATGCCGACTTGGATGACGAAGAGTTTGTAGGAAACATTTTTTAAATACATAATCTTTAATTTTTATCATGGACAATAAAAAAATAATAGAATCTTTAAGTCCAAACGAAAGAAAAATTCTTCCGCATCTTAAAGAAAAAAATATTAGTGAAATTTGTAAAAAGTCAAACTTAGACAAAGTTTCTGTTCTAAGGGCTTTGGAATATTTGCAAAATAAAAACATTGTAAAAATTTCTTTCAAAAAAAAGAAAATAGTTGAGATTGGAGTTAACGGGGCATTATACCAAACAAAAGGTTTGCCAGAAAGACGGCTTTTGAATCTTTTGAATAAAAAAAGAATTGTTGAGTTTGAGGACGCGCAAAAACAAAGTGCTCTTTCTAATGACGAATTCAAGGCATCAATTGGAGCATTAAAGAAAAAAGCATTAATTGAATTAAAAAAAGGCAAGATAATTTTTAATGCAAACAAAGAGGAAATCTCAAAAAAAATGCTGGAAGAAATTTTTCTTGAATCGCTTCCTCTTGAATATAATTCTTTATCTCAAGAACAACTCTATGCATTAAAATCTCTTCAGAACAGAAAAGACATTGTTCAAATTAAAGAAGACAAGATAATTGAGATTGCAGTTACTGACTTGGGCAGGAAAATAATTAATTCTAAAATAAAAACTCAAAATTTAATTGAGCAGATAACTCCTGAGATTTTAAAGAAAGAATCTTTATGGAAGGGAAAAAAGTTTAGAAGATATGACATTGCTTCGCCTGTTCCGACAATCAGCGGGGGAAAAAGGCATTTTGTAAATCAGGCAACTGATTATGCAAGAAAAATATGGACAGATATGGGGTTTAAAGAAATGACAGGAGACATAATTCAAAGTTCGTTTTGGACTTTTGATGCTTTGTTTCAGCCGCAAGATCATCCTGCAAGAGAGTTGGCTGATACTTTTTTTATTGATAAGAAAGAGGAAATCCCAAATGTTTTGGGAGATAAATCAAAGTATAAAAAAATTATAAAAACTGTGAAACAAGCTCATGAAAAAGGTGTTGCAGGAAGCAAAGGTTGGGGGTATGTTTGGGATGAGGAAATAGCAAAACAACTTGTTTTAAGAACTCACACAACTTGTTTATCGTCGCAGACTTTATCAAAATTAACGCAGAAAGATTTTCCCTGTAAGTTTTTTGCTATTGGTAAATGTTTTAGAAATGAAACTGTTGACTGGTCACATGGTTTTGAGTTTAATCAAACAGAAGGAATTGTTATTGATCCTGATGCAAATTTCAGGCATTTACTTGGATATTTAAAACAATTTTTTAATAAAATGGGTTTTGATAAAATAAGATTTAATCCTACGTATTTTCCTTATACAGAACCGAGCGTTGAAATAAATGTCTGGCATCCTGAAAAAAAATGCTGGCTTGAATTGGGAGGTGCAGGAATTTTCAGACCAGAAGTTACAATCCCGCTTTTAGGAAAACACATTCCAGTTTTAGCATGGGGACCTGGATTTGACAGAACTATTATGGATTATTACAAAATTAAAGATCTAAGGGAACTTTATAAAAATGATTTAACTAAATTAAGGAAAATGAAATTTTGGATGAAATGAAAACACTATCAATAAAACAACCCTGGGCAGAACTGATTTTACAAGCCAGAAAAAAAATAGAAATTAGAAAGTGGAACACCAAATTTAGGGGGGAATTTCTGATTCATAGCTCAAAAATTCCAGATAAAGAATCCATGAAAAAATTTGGATTTAAGAACCTTCCCTTTGGATTTATTGTTGGAAAAGCAGAATTAATTGATGTAAAAAAATATAAAAATAATAAAGAATTCTTAAAAGATAAGGATTTGCATTTAGCAGGAGAAGGATGGGGAAACAAAGGTTTTATATTAAAGAATCCTCAAAGAATAAAAAAAATTAAAGCCAAAGGAAATCTGGGTTTCTGGGAATTTGATAAAAAATGAAAATAGAACAACTAATAAAACTGGCAAGTTCTTCTAAAGAAATTATGGAGATCTATCAGTATATTAAATCTTTTAATTTGGATTACCCTGATTATGATGGGTGGATTAAAAAATGTAAAAAAGAATTGGAATATGGTTATAAAAAATCCTATTATTATAAAAAAGGTTTAGAAATAGGGGGGGTTATTATTTTCCAGCCACATAAGAAGGAAAAAAATATATTAGAAATGAAAAATTTTAGGGTTTCTCCAGCAAATAAAAATGGTGGCATAGGATTAGATTTATACAACTCTGTAGAACAATATGCTAAAAAACAAAATTTTAAAATAATCCAAGGAGATACCCATAATAACGAAATGATTAATTTTCTTTTAAAAAAAGATTTCAAAATTATTGAAAAAGAAACATTATATTCTCCTTCACAAATAGAAACTATCTTGCAAAAAAATCTTAGCGAGAAAAAATAAAATGGAAATAAAAAAAGTACAAAATGAAGTTGATAAATCATATTATGAACCAATTAAAATATATCCAGAAGCAATAACATCTTGGATATTAATCGCGATAAGCATGATTATAGCAATAGGTATATTAGTTAAAAAATAAAATGGCAAACATAAAATTTTCAAGAAAAATATTTGAAAAAGAAATAGGAAAACTCGACGAGAAAATGCAGAACAGGATTGCAATGTTTGGGACGCCTCTTGAAAGTTTTGACGATAATGAAATTGAGCTTGAGATTTTTCCAAACAGACCAGATATGCTTTCTTACCATGGGTTTAAAAGAAGTTTCCTTGCTTTCTCAGGGAAAAAAACAGGATTAAAAAAATACAAAATAAACAAACCAGAAAAAAATTATCAGGTTATTATTGATTCATCAGTAAAAAACATTCGTCCATATACTGCCTGTGCGATTGTTAAAAATTTAAGATTTGATGATGAAAAAATAAAGGAATTAGTTGAGATTCAGGAAAAACTTCATGTAACTGTCGGGAGAAAAAGAAAGAAACTTGCAATAGGAATTTACCCTTTGGAAAAAATTAAACTGCCTATAACTTTCAAAGCTTTGGAGCCAGATAAAATAAAATTTACTCCATTAGAATCAAACCGAGAAATGTCTGGGCTGGAAATTTTGCAAAGGCATCCGGCAGGAAGAGACTATGCTCATCTTTTGGCAGGAAAAGAAAAATTCCCGATTTTTATTGACGCTGATAAGAATATTTTAAGCATGCCTCCTATAATCAATTCCCAATTAACAGGAAAAATAACAGAAAAAACAAAAGATGTTTTCATAGAATGTTCTGGTTTTGATTTTGAAATTTTAAAAAAATGTTTGAATATAATTGTGACAAGTTTAGCAGACATGGGTGGGGAAGTGTATCAAATGGAAATTAAATATGGACACCACGGGCGTATACCCCTACGGGCACGAGAACCTGCTACACAGGCCCCGAAAAATCTTCATGGAAAATTTTTACAAGGGGCAAAAAAAATCACTCCTGACCTGACAACTGAAAAAATGAAAATCTCATTGGAAAATACAAATAAACTTTTAGGATTAAATCTTAAAGAAAAAGAAATTAAACAATTAATTAAAAAAATGGGGCATGATTATAATAAAGGTTTTGTTGAAATTCCTGCCTGGAGAACAGACATTTTGCATGAGGTTGATTTAATTGAAGATGTTGCAATTGCTTATGGTTATGAGAATTTTGTTCCTGAAATCCCAGAAGTATCAACAATTGGACAAGAAGACCCAAAAGAGATTGCAAAGAAAAGAATATCTGAAATTTTAGTTGGATTAAATTTACTAGAAGTTTCAAATTATCATCTGACAAATAAAAAAGACCAGTTTACAAAAATAGGAGTTCGTGAAAAACAAGAAAAGAATTTTATAGAATTAGAAGAATCAAAAACAAATTACACAATTTTAAGAAAAGATTTAACACATTATTTATTAAAGGTTTTTTCAGAGAATGTTGATTCAGAATATCCGCAATCAATTTTTGAAATAGGCAGGGTTTTTGAGATGAAAGAAAAAATAAATGAAACAGAAAATTTAGCCGGAGCAATAACCCCTGGAAATTTCACACAGGCAAAACAAGTTTTAGAATATCTTTTAAAAATGATTGATTTAAAAATAAATTTAAAAGAGCCAGAAGAATATCCTTTACATTTTATTGACGGCAGAGTTGCAGAAATATTTTTAGAAAACAAATCAATAGGATTTATCGGAGAGATCCACCCAAAGATTTTAAAGAACT
>CBDVES010000011.1:0-11304 GCA_965373065.1 uncultured archaeon
ATATAAAATATATAAAGAACCTTCTTTATTAGTTATGGAAATGTTCAGAGTAATACAAATTGCAAGAGAACAGAAAACAAATAAATTAGAAAATTATTTTTCAGAAGTTATTCATAGTTTGAAGAAGTAGTCTAAGAAGTGAGAATAAAAATCTCATATTATTTATTTTTTGCAGAAACAAAAAAGTAATAAACCAACTTTTTCTTTTCTTTTCATGTTATACATAATAGGTCTTGGATTAAATGTTGACGGAATTTCAAAGTTTGGGTTGCAGGTTGTTAAAAAATGCAAAAAAATTTATCTTGAAAATTACACTGTGGAGTTTCCTTATTCAGTTGAACAATTGAAAGAAGTGCTTGGCAAGAAAATTTATCTTGCAGACAGAGAGTTTGTTGAGAGTTTAGAAATTATTGATGAGGCAAAAAAAATGGATGTTGCACTTTTAGTTTATGGAAGTCCGCTGACAGCTACAACTCATATTTCATTATTGCAGGAAGCAAAAAAATCCAATGTCAGATATAAAATAATTTACAATGCTTCTGTTCTGGACGCTGTTGCTGAAACCGGGTTGCAGATTTATAAGTTTGGAAAAATAACAAGCATACCAAAATGGGACAAGGAAAAAAATTTCACCCCAGATAGTTTTATGAAAATTGTGCAGGAGAATCAGTCAATGAAAGCTCACAGTTTGATTTTAGTTGATATTGGGTTAAAATTCAGGGACGCCCTGCACCAACTCAAGCAATCTGCCAAGACACAAAAGATAAAGTTAGACAAGATTTTAGTTTGCAGTAAACTTGGAACAAAAGGCAAAAGAATTTTTTACAGAAATATTAACGAGATAAAATCTGATTCAAGAGTTAACGCCCCTTATTGTTTTATTATTCCAGGCAAGTTGCATTTTGTTGAGAGAGAATTTTTAGAAGAGCTTTGATTATATTTAAAAAACAAGAAATCTTCATATTAACATGTATAATTTTAAAGAAACAGAAGAAGAAGCGAGAAAAATTTGGAAGAAACACAAGAAACAATTAGACAAGGTTGTGTTTGATGTTCCTGGACGAAAGGTATTTTCTTTTCTTGAAGGTCCGCCGACTGCAAATGCTCCTCCTGCCCTGCATCATCTTGAGGTTAGAACTTACAAAGATTTAATTAATAAATTTAAATTTATGCAAGGGTTTTCTGTTCCGAGGAAAGGAGGATGGGATTGCCATGGGTTGCCAGTTGAAGTGCAAGTAGAAAAGAAACTAAAACTAAAATCAAAAAAAGATGTGATTAAGTTTGGGACTGGAAAATTCATTAAGAAATGTCGCGAGAGCATTTTTTCTAACATCAAAGATTGGGAAGCTTCAACAGAGGAATTAAATTACCAGATAGATATTAAGAATCCTTATGTAACTTTGGACAACAATTATATAGAAAGTGTTTGGTGGAGTTTAAAGGAACTGCATGAGAAAAAGATGTTATATGAAGGTTACAAAGTTGTGCCTTTTTGCCCTCGGTGCGGGACTCCTTTGTCAAGTCATGAGGTTGCCATGGGTTATAAAGATGTTAATGAAAAATCTGTTTATGTCGCGTTCAAACTTAAGGACGGAGATTATATTTTAGCCTGGACAACAACGCCCTGGACATTGCCAGGAAATGTTGCGCTGGCAGTTGGAAAAAGTATAAAGTATGTTAAAGTTAAATTGCCAGACAGGGACAGATTAATTTTGGCTAAAGACAGGTTAGAGGTATTGCAGGGGGAGTATAAGATTGTTGAAGAATTTAAGGGAAAGGATTTAGTTGGGTTAGAGTATGAACCCTTATTTGATATTAAAGAAACACAAAATGAAAATTCCCACAAAGTCATTCTTGCGAATTTTGTTACAACAGAAGATGGGACAGGAGTTGTGCACACTGCGGTTATGTATGGAGAGGATGATTATGAGGTTGGAATAAAAGCAGGCTTGCCTGCGGTTCATACTGTTGGGCAGGATGGAAAGTTTTTAGAAATTGTTCCAAAATTCAAGGGCAGCTTCGTCAAAAGTGCTGAACCAGAGATAATCAAAAATTTAAAAGAAAGAGGTTTGTTGTATAAAACAGAAAAAATAACCCACTCTTATCCTTTTTGCTGGAGATGTGATTCTCCATTGCTGTATTATGCAATTAATTCCTGGTTTGTTAAAGTTAGTTCTATTAGAGACAGGATGAGTAAACTTAACAAAAATATTAACTGGGAACCAGCGCATATCAGGGACGGCAGATTTGGTAAATGGCTGGAGAATGCTAAAGATTGGGCATTATCAAGATTTAAGTTTTGGGGGAGTCCGCTTCCTGTTTGGAGGTGTGAATGTGGGGAAGAAAAATTAATTGGAAGTATCGCAGAGTTAAAAAAAGAATCATCAAAAAAAATAACAGGTAAAATTGACTTGCATAAACCATGGATTGATAAAGTGAAACTCAAGTGCAAATGTGGGAAGGAGATGACACGGATTCCTGATGTGATTGATTGTTGGTATGATTCTGGTTCTGCACCTTTTGCCCAATTGCATTATCCGTTTGAAAACAAGAAAGAGTTTGAGAAAAGATTTCCATATGATTTTATCTCCGAGGGAATTGACCAAACCAGAGGTTGGTTTTATACAATGCATGTTCTTTCAACAATTCTTTTTGACAAACCTGCTTATAAAAATGTTATCTGTGCTGGACATATTGTCGATGAGAAAGGCGAGAAAATGTCAAAGTCAAAAGGCAATGTAATTGTCCCAAGAGAGATAATTAATCAGGCAGGTGTCGACGCAATTAGATTGCAATTCTGCACAACTGATGCAGGGAATTTCAAAAGATTTTCATATAATTTAATGAGAGAATCTGTGATTCCATTTTTGAATGTTTTATACAATGTAAATAGATTCTATAATCAATTGCCTGACAAAAAATTAAACAAACGAATTGAGGATAAATGGATTTTAAGCAGGCTTAATTCCACAATAAAAGAGGTTACCGAGGGTTTGGAGAGTTATAAAGTTGATTTGCCATTTAAAGCTATTCATAATTTTGTTGTCAATGATTTTTCCCGAGTATATATTAAAATGACGCGGGACAGAGAAGACACTAAAACTATTTCAGGCGAGGTTTTGGAAAAAGTTTCATTGCTCTTTGCACCTTTTGCCCCCCACATCTCAGAAAATATTTATTCGCATTTTAGTAAGAATTCTGTTCATTTATCATTGTGGCCAAAAGCCGACGGGAAAAAGATTGACAAAAAACTTGAATCAGAATTTTCTCTTTTATTAAATCTCATTGAAAAAGGATTAGCAGAAAGAGACAAGTTAAAAATTGGATTAAGATGGCCTTTGGTTAAAGCAACTATTTATTATTATAAAAAATTTAACCAATCATTTGAAGAATTAATTAAATCCCAATTAAATGTAAAAAAGATAGTGTGGAAAGAGGCACATGAAAAAGATTGGAAAATTAAACTCGACGCCAAGCTAACTCCAGGGCTTGAGGCAGAAGGTTATGCCCGTGAAATGTCAAGACAGGTCCAGGCATTTAGGAAAAAATTAGGATTAGAAAAAAAAGATAAAATTGAATTAACCATCTTCACCAACGATAAATTTAAAGATATTTTGGATAAATATAAAGATGTCGTCGCTGAGAGGACCAATTCAAAAAGATTATCTATTGTTACAACTAAGAAGGAAAGATTTAAAAACGAAATTAACTTTAAAATAAAAGATAAAAGGGGGAAAATAGTAATTGTCGTCAAATAACTACCGACAAGTAATCTATTAAGTTCACTCTTTTATTATAGCAATATTTAAAAATAGATAAAACTAAATAAAAATAAGACAAATGATAGTTAAAGATGAATTTTTAAGCAGATTGAGAAAAATCTTTGATTTAAATCTTTATGAAGTAAAAGTTTGGACTGCGTTGCTTTCAAGAGGAACATCAACTGCAGGAGAGCTTAGCAGTATTTCTGATGTGCCAAGGTCAAGGACTTATGATATTTTAGAAAGCTTGGAGAAAAAAGGATTTATTATTATGAAACTTGGAAAGCCAATTAAGTTTGTTGCATTAAAACCAGAAGAGGTTGTGGAGAGAGTT
Organism: uncultured archaeon; assembly: GCA_965373065.1. Taxonomy (GTDB): domain Archaea; phylum Nanobdellota; class Nanobdellia; order Pacearchaeales; family GW2011-AR1; genus JAUWPB01. The sequence continues at coordinate 4,096 of CBDVES010000011.1, forward strand.
AAGAAAAATCTTATGAAGAATGCTCAGGATAAAACTAAGAGGCTTGAAAAATTAAAAGGGGATGAAGTATTAGAGGAGCTTAGTGTTTTGTTTACAAAAGGTATAAAGTTTGTTGAACCTTCTGATTTATCCGGAAGTTTAAGAGGCAGGCAAAATCTTTACAATCACCTGGACATGATGGTGAGGAGTGCAGAGAAGACAATTACAATTATAACAACAGTAGAAGGTCTTAGCAGGAAACTTGAGGCATTAATGCCGAGTCTGGAAAAGTGCAGGAAAAGAGGAGTTAAAATAAGGGTTGCTGCGCCGATTGATAATAATAATCTTAAGGTTGCAAAAGATTTTAAAAAAGTTGCAGAAGTGAGAAAGTTAGAAGGTATGAAAGCAAGATTTGTTATTATTGATTCTACTCAATTAATGTTTATGCTTCTTGATGATGAAAAATTCCACCCAAATTATGACATTGGAGTTTGGATAAATACAGAATTTTTTGCTCAGGCATTGGAGCAACTTTTTGATTTGGCCTGGAAAGAAATGAAAAAGTGTTAGGTAAAATTTATTTCTAACCAAATAATTTATATACTTTAATATATATGTTCTATTGTTAAAAGGAGGTTAAGTTAAATGACAAAAATAAATGCTTGGTTAGTTCTTTTAGCAGGTCTTTTGTTAATCCTTAATATGATGGATGTTATTGACATTCTTTCTGGATGGGCAGGATGGGCTTTAGCAATAGTTGTGACATTGATTGGATTAGAGAAAATAATAAAAATCTATAAAAAATAAAAGGAGGTTGATGTGAGATGAGTAAATTTAAAAAACTGGACAAGAAAGTTAAAAAGATGGATGTGCACGATATCCAATTAACAAAATTCGCTACTGTTGCTGCGACATTGTTTATCATAACTGTTTGGCCAGCAGCAATGACTTTGGTGCACAAGATTCATTGGGCATGGTTTTTAGGAGCAATGATAATTTTTTCCATAAGACCATTAAAAAGAGTCTGGATGTAAAACAGTATTATTTATTTTAATTTTTTATTTTTAAAATTTAATTTAGAATTCTGAAATTTAAAAAAAGATAAAAGAAAAAAAAAGATAAATTTAATTATCTTTTAAGAAGTGCAAGTACAGCACCAACCAATGTTGTTATTACCACAATCCAACCTACTGCTATTGTAACCCACATTCCTGCAGTTGTTGTTCCGCCTAACCAGCCGGGTAATCTTAAGATTCCGTCTATTAATCCCATACCTACAGCCAATGAAACTACAACTCCTGTAAACCATGCAAGTAACGCTAACAAATTTCCTCTTTGTTGTTTTGCCATTTTTCACCTCCTTTCTCCATTTAATTATTATACTTTTAAGGAAAATTTTATTTAAATAAGTTTTGGTTAGGCAACTTTGCAAAAAACCAAAACAGCAAAGTTGAATCCTGAAAAAGCAACATAAAGTTTTCAGGGGAGAACAACAGGGAAAAAAGTTCTCTCTACATTTTTTCTAAAACATTTATTCCCAAAAGATTCAAGGAATTTTTCATGGTTTGTCTGAATGCGCCAACTAATGCAAGCCGAAATGATTCCTGCTCTGCGCCAATCACAGGATGAGCATGATAAAACTCGTTGAAAGTTTGTGCAAGAGAATAAGAATAATTTGCAACCAATGCAGGGTTTGAATTTTTATATGCATTAAGAACTACTTCCTGAAACTTGGAAATTTTATTTACTAATTCAAATTCTTTTTGCGCAAGGTTAATTATTTTAAATGTTTTTAGTTTTGATTTGGATTTTTTCAAAATAGATGAAGCACGTGCATAACTGTAAAGCAGATAAGGTCCTGTGTCTCCTTCAAAATTTAAAGCATCTTCTTTTTTGAATGTAATAGTTTTCATGGCATTTTGTTTTAACATGGCATATTTAATTGCAGCGATTGAAACAATTAGTGCTCTTTTTTCTAATTCAGATTTTGAAATTTTTAAAATTCTTTCCTTAATTCTTTTTTTGGCAAAATCTGAAACTTCTTTTATAAAATCTGAATAAAGAATATTGTTCCCTGTTCTCGACGACATTTTTCCTTCAGGAAGCTTGACCATTCCATAACTTATATGTTTCATATTCTTGGCTTCCCTAAACTTCATCAACTCCAGTGTTTTAAAAAGCTGTTTCATATGAAAATCCTGCTCATTTGCCACAACATAAAAACTTGAATCTAAATCATACTTCTTATATTTTTTTTCAGCAAGTGCAATGTCTTTGGCAGAATAAAGAACTGTTCCATCACTTCTAAGTAAAACCCAAACCCCAAGATCATATTTTTTTAGATTAATTATTGTCGCCCCCTCGCTGATTTTCGCAATCCCTTTTTTCACAAGTTCTTTGGCTATTTCCTTTCCTTTTTTTTCTACTTCTGATTCAAAATAATAAATATTAAATTTTGTATTTAATTCATTGTAAATTTTTCCCCAGGAATCTATAGAAAATTTTCTTGATTTTTGCCAAAGTTTATTTATTTCTTTATCTGATTTATCTTCAATCTTTTTGTTTATTATATCTGCTTGTTTTTGTAATTTTTCATTTTGAGACAATCTTTTAACAGCATCAACATAAATTGAGGCTATCCATGATTCATCTTTTTTTAATTTAGTTTTTGAGTGGTATTTTTTGTAACACCAAATCCATTTAGCAACATGCATACCTGTATCCCCTGAATAATTTGCTCTGATTACTTTGACCCCGCAAAACCCTAAAATCCTTGATAAACTTTCCCCCAATGAAGTTCCTCTAATATGCCCCACATGAAATGCTTTGTGGGTGTTTGGCTGCGAGAACTCAACCATTACTTTCTCAGAAGTTTTTTTCAGTTTTCCAAAGTTATTTTTTTGTTTGGCAATGTCAGAGATTAATTGCCTTGCGAAATCCTTTCGATTCAGGAAGAAATTTATATATGGACCAGAAGTTTGAATATCATCAAAATCTAAAGAAGGAGTTCCAATTTTTTCCCTTATTGCTAATGCGATTTGTTTAGGTTCTTGTTTTAGTTTTTCAGCAAGAAAAAAACACGGGAACGCATAATCTCCCATGTCAAGAGATGGAGGAATTTCTAAAAATTTTTCTATTTCTTTTTCCTTTAAATTAATCCCTTTTTCATTTAATGCTTTTTTTAATAATTTAATTATCTGCTCTTTCATAAAATATAAAAAGGAATAGAGATTATAAATCTTATGAAAACAAAAAAAGGATTTAAACCAAAACATGGAATTGAATTGCGAAAAAGTATGAAAGAATATGCTTTAGGTGCAGGGTTTCATGTAAACCCAAATAAGGAAGAACTTGATATTTTGGTAAAAGGACTTTTAAAAAATAAAGAAACTCACGGAGAATTTTATTGTCCATGCAGGGTTCTTACCGGGGACAAAGAAAAAGACAAAGAAATTATTTGCCCTTGTGTATTTCACAAAAAAGAAATAAAATCAGACAGACATTGCAAATGTTTTTTATTTTTTTCCAAGAAAAAATAATTACCTCTTCTTCAAAATATCAAAAAAAGATTTTTTCTCAAATTCAATTATTTTTGTCTCAGGAAGATTTATCTGGACTTTAAGCATTCCCAATCCTGAGATAAACACAGTTCCTATTAGAAAATCTTTACCTTCTTTGTTTTGCAGAGACAAAAGAATCTTCTGCATCTTTTTTTGAATTCCCCTGTAAATCATCTCATTCAAAATCATTCTTTCTATTTTATCAAAATCAAAGTCACAATCAAATAAAATTTTTTCAGGAACTTTGTCATCAATCATTTCAATAGGAACCAGTTTAATTCCATTCTCTAATTGAAAACTAACTATCTGCTTTTTATCTGGAATATGATAATCAAGATGTTGCTTGCTGTCATTCTCTATTTTGTCAATCACAAAAAAACCAGAACACAAAAAAGCATCTGGATTTTTTTCAATGAATTCTTTAAACTCTTCTGAAGCATTTAGTTTTTCTAAATAAAATTTAAGGTTCATCTTCTCTCCTTAATCTCTTCCCTCAACTTCTCAACAAAATCATCAACTGAAAACTGCTTTATTTTTTTATCCCCTCTTACTCTTACAGCCAAACTTTTTTCTTTTTCTTCCCTGTCTCCGACAACAATTATATAAGGAACCCTCATTATTTCTGCATCTTTAACTTTTGCTGGAACAGTTGTTTGCCTAAAATCTTTTTCAATTCTTAAATCAGGAATTTTTTCCTTTAATTCTTTAATTATCTTTTTTGCATATTTCTTATTTCTGTCTGTAAAATTCAAAACCCGAACCTGCACAGGAGCAAACCAGGTTGAAAATCTCCCCTTATAATGTTCAACCAACACCCCAATAAACCTCTCTAAACTCCCGTAAATAGTTCTGTGAATCATCACTGGTATTTTTCTTTTATTGTCTTTATCAATATACTCTAAATCAAATCTCTCAGGCATTGCAAAATCTAATTGTATAGTCCCTAACTGCCATGTTCTTCCCAAAGAATCCTTAACATGATAATCTATTTTAGGCCCATAAAAAGCACCATCACCTTTGTTAATTTTAAATTTAACTTTCTTTTTCTTTAACACATTTTCCAAAGTTTTTTCTGCAAGAACCCAAATTTTATCGCTCCCGATTCTTTTTTCAGGACGAGTAGACAACTCAATGTGGTCAATCTTTAATTTAAATTTATTATAGATCATCAAAGTCATGTCCATGATTTTTCCCACCTCTTCCTCCATTTGTTTTTCTGTGCAATAAATATGCGCGTCATCCTGAGTGAATTGAATAACTCTAAATAACCCTCCTAAAACTCCTGAAAGTTCTTGTCTATGAACAACTCCTAATTCCCCGACTCTCAACGGCAAATCACGATAACTTTTTGGTTTGTTCTTAAAAATTAACATACCTCCTGGGCAATTCATTGGTTTAACTGCAAATTGTCTTTTGTCATAATCTGTCAGGAAAATATTCTCATTGTATTTTTCCCAATGCCCTGAAATCTGCCAGAGTTTTTTATCTAAAATCTGTGGAGTTGAAATTTCTTGATAATCTTCTTTTTCATGCACCTCTCTCCAAAATTTAATCAATTTATTTTTAATAATCAAACCATTATTATGCCAAAAAACCATTCCAGGCGCAGTTTCATTAAAACTATACAAATCCATTTGCTGACCAATTATCCGATGGTCATTAGGTTTTAGTTTAGAAGTATCTAATTTTGATTTAGAAATTTCTCTAAGTAATTGCTTGTAATCATATTCTTCTGTCCCTTTATCTTTCCCAATATTTATCTCTCTGCTTAATTCACTCAAAGGATGCCCTTTCACCTTTAACTCAAATTCTTTATAATATCCAAAAGGAGCACAAACAACACTAAATAATTTTTTTAATTCTTTCTCTGCATTTTCTAAAACTGCAACAGCAACTTCAGGAGAACTCAAATTGCTTGAGAGATGAGCATAAGGATAAAGAACAATATTTTTAACATTCACTTGTTTTGCAATCTCTTTAATATTCTTCACAAGTTCTTTAACAACATCATTAATATTCTTATCAGATGTCTCAACAGCAGTCAAGACAACCAAACACTCCTCAACTTTTTTTTCATTTTTATCTTTTAAATCCTCAATTTTCCTCAGTGCTTTTTTCAATGGCTTGAATTTAATATAATCACAATGTAAAGATAGGATTTTCATATTCAATAAAGAAAAATGTTCTTTATAAAATTAATCCTAGAATTTTATGTCAAATGGGATTGGTTTTTTATAAAATTCTTTATAAAATTTAGCACAACCCAAAACATAATCTTTAAATAGTCATTATTAGGTAGTAATATGATGGATGATAAACAATTAGCAAGAGGAGTAATCAAAGACTTACTTGTAGTTCCACTAATTACAGCTATGATTTTTACAGGAGTAGCGTCTAAAAAATGCCTGGAAAAAATTATTTCAAGACCTTCGGTGAAACAAGAAATTTGCATGCAGGAAAATTATTTTCCAGAAAGAATAATTCCAATAAAAACAAATCATGTGCCTGAAATTCAGGGAGAGGAAGTAAAAAATAAAGTTTCAAATATAAAAGTTGAAGAACATAAAAAGGAATTTTTAAAAGATTCTGAAAAAATTCTCCTTGCGAAAATGTTGTATGGAGAAGCAAGTATTTATTCTCCTGCTGAAAAAATAGCCATTGCTTTTACCGCAATAAACAGGGCAAATGATGGGCTAAAATATAATGGGGAAGGATTAAAGGAAACTATTTTATCGCCTTACCAATATAGTTGTTTTAATAAAAATGACAATAATTTGGAAAGAGTAAAAAATGCTGAACATCACACAAACAGAAATTGGAAAAAATGTTTAAATCTTGCAGAAAATATCCTTAATGGAAAATATGATAAATATAATTTTGGACAAACACATTATCATAAAAAAGACATGAAAAATTATCCAAGATGGAAAAATTATATGAAAGAGAAAATTAATTCACGGGGACTTGCTCATCAATTTTATAGAGGGATTTAATTCTTTAACATAAAATCCTTAATTTGATTTTTAGCCAGTTTTCTTTTCTTCTGATGCTCTTGTCTGACCACGCTTTAGTTCGAAACTGAAATTTCAGATTAATGAACAATTTTTTTAATTGTACTTTGGCAGACAAATCAACTAATCAACTTTATAGAGAAATTTATTTATCTGGCTTTTTGCCTTCTCCCTGTTTGATTGGTGCTTTTTCAAAAAAGCATTTATCTTTTCAATCAAATAATTCTTTAATTCAGATGTCAGCATTTTTCCTGATTTATAGTCGTCATAAATTTTCTGAAGTTTTTTGTCGTCAGGTTCAAAAAACATTTTCAAATACTGGAAACTCACATCAACATCTGGATTGCCTCCTTTTTTCCTATGCTCTTCAATAGTTGTTTGTCCTCCTGAAAAAGCATATTTGTTAATTTTTCTTTTAACAACTTCAGGAGAATCTGTGGTTAAAATCGCCTTAGAAGAATCTGATGAGGACATCTTGCCTTTTGCACCAGTTAGCGAGGGCATAAAAACAGAATGAATAATTGCGGGTTTAGGATAACCCATCTTTGGATAAACATCACGTGCAACCCGAAAATGCGGGTCTTGGTCAACTGCCAATGGAATCAAACAAGGAATTTTTTTATTCTTTTTCAAATTCCCTGGAACCATTACTGGTGCCG
>CBDVES010000012.1:0-11090 GCA_965373065.1 uncultured archaeon
AAGTCTTTTAACCCTCTGTTAAGAGTACTTTTCAGCTTTCCCTCGCGGTACTAGTGCACTATCGGACTTTGGTTTTATTTAGGGTTAGGAGTTAATCCTCCCATATTCAGACCTCCAATCCAGGAAGCCCTACTCTTTTGAAGTATTCCATATCAATTTCTTTTACGGGACTATCACCCTCTAAGGTCTTGCTTTCCAGCAAAGTTCAAATCATTGACTTAGGGTTTGACCTTCACCACATCTCTGTCTCTCTTTCAAAAGAAGATTCAGTTTGCCCTGTTCCCTTTTCGCTCTCTGCTAATAAGGGAATAATTATTATTTTCTTTTCCTGCCGGTACTAAGATGTTTCAATTCCCGGCGTAGTTCCACATTTCTGTGCTTAAGAAATCCTCGGATCAAAGTTTGCATGCAACTCCCCGAAGCTTATCGCAGCTTGCCACGTCCTTTATCAAAACCAAAACCAAGCTATCCTTCTAACAGTATAAATAGTAGTATTATCCTTCTGAGAATTTATTTGTTAAATAAGTGGGATTCTGTTACTTAGTCATTGAGTATAAAACAACTCTCATTATGACAAAATATTTATTTATTCAGCCACCGAATGATATCAGAAATAAACACCCTCGCTGTTTAAAGCAGTTAAGTATAAATATTTCCTGATTACCATTCTATAAAATATTTAACTTTAAACCCTTTTTAAAAGTTTCTTTTTCTAAAATTTATTTTACAGAATTTAAGAATTATTATTTACCTTATAATCTCTTCTCTTTTTTGATTTTTTCAAAAGTTTTGGAATATTTTCATATCCTTTTTCCACCATTATCTCTTGCATTGCTACTTGCACAGGATTGTACATAAAACATTCTTTTACTCTTGCTGAAATTCCTGATAATTTGTTTATTAATTTTTTTACCATTTTTTATTGTTTGCATTTTTTAATTTTAAATGGACCCACCGCGAATCGAACGCGGATCTCTTCCGTGCAAGGGAAGTATTCTAAGCCATTGGACTATGGGCCCATTATTCAACTAATGAATTTTAGTTTTTTAAATTATTCTATGGGCTCACCGCGAATCGAACGCGGATCTCTTCCGAGACCTCGAAGAGGTCATCCCCTGGGATGCAAGGGAGATATCTTAAACCATTGGACTATGGGTCCAGTAAAAATAAAAGCCCGTTGTGGTTTTTAAAGTTTATTTATTCTAATATTTTCTTCTTTAACATCTCTTTTTTCAGAACAATATGCTATTCCAACATTTTTTATTTCTGCTTCTTTAATTTTTCCTTCTATTCCTAAAATTATATCAAATGTTCTATTAGTTCTCTCGTCATAAAATTCAATACAATATTTTTCCATTTTCTTTTCTCCATAAATTTAGTCACACCTCAAATCCTCGACGAAGATTTTTAGTTTTTAAATTTGTTTATTTTTCACTAACTGAAATTTTCAAAATCTTTTCTTCAAGATTTTTTCCCCTATTTAGTAACTCCTTAAGTGCCATTGAAATTATAAATGATGTTTCTGAAGGAGTTTCCCGAAATCCAGTCTCTCTAAATTGATAATTTAAAAAACCAGGTTTAAAATAATTTAAAGAAACAGGTCTTCTAGCATGAAACCCATTCTCAATATCTAATGGCTGATTTTTGGACATTTCTTTTACTTCAATTGTATATTTATATGTCATTTCTTTTCTCCATAAATTTAATCACACCTCAAATCCTCGACGAGGATTGTTTTTTTCTCTCATCAATTATAAAAATAAATAAGATGGTATGCAAAAGTTTTCAATAATCATAATTCTTTAATAATTTTAGGAGGTGATCCATCTGCAGGTTCCCCTACAGATACCTTGTGACGACTTAACCTACCTCATCTAGTCAAAGTTCTCCTTCGAAAAGTTTCACCATAACTAAACTTGGTTGGTTTGACGGGCAGTGTGTGCAAGAGACAGTGACGTATTCACCGGGCGTTGATAACACCCGATTACTACAGATTCCAGTGTCATGAGGATGAGTTGCAATCCTCAATCTAGACTGAGATGAACTTTAAGAGATTGGCTTCTCTTTTCAGAGTCGCATCTCATTGTATTCACCATTGACGCGCGCGTGTTGCCCAGGGGATTCGGGCTGTACTCACCTAACGTAGCCCACACTTTCATCCTTGTTACCAAGGCAATCTCTATATTGTAATTGTAAATATAGATGTGGGTCTTGCCTGTTACCTGATTTAACAGGTCACCTCACGGCACAGGCTGACGTCGGCCATGCAGCTCCTCTCAGCGTGTCAGGTAAGCCCTTTAGACTGACCTTCATTCTGCTGTCGCTCCTGGTGAGGTTCACGGTGTAAAATCTAATTGAACCGCACGCGTCACCTGTTGTAGTGTCTCCCCGCCAATTCCTTTAAGTTTCGGCCTTGCGACTATACTTCCCAGGTAGCACACTCTTCGGCTTCCCTTCAGCACTAATATCTCTCGAGGAGGTACTAATGTTTAGTGTGCAGTGTTTACTGCTAGGACTACACGGGTATCTAATCCGTTTTGCGCCCCTAGCCTTCATCCCTTACTGTCAGAACTGTCCTCGTAAGATGCCTTCGCTATTGTGAGTCTGTTCAAGATTAACACATTTTACCGCTACTTTGAACATACTTCTTACGTCTTCCAGTCTCTAGCTTTGCAGTACTTCTTGCACGTTTCATATTTAAGATATAAAATTTCACAAGAAACTTACAAAGCAAGCTACGGATGTTTTAGACCCAATAAAAATGGCTGCGACTTGGACCGCGAGTATTACCGCGGCGGCTGGCACTCGTCTTACCCAGTCCTTATTCCTGCACCTTTTTACAGTGCATAAAAGTTTTCCAAATTTGGAAAACACTCTGGCTCAATCTGTCACGCTTGCGCGCATTGCAGAATATGCCTAACTGCTGCACCCCGTGGGGCTGGGAATAGTGTCTCAGATTCCCTCTCAGGGCCTCTCCGCTAAGAGCCCTTACGGATCACAGGCTTGGTGGGCTATTACCCCGCCAACAACCTAATCCTCCGCAGCCTCATCCTTTGGCACGAATTTGAGAGATAAATCATTCCAGGGTAAATCTCTTATCAAGTATTAACCTCAGTTTCCCGAGAATATCCTTGACCAAAGGGCAGATTAGCTACGTGTTACTGAGCAGTTCGCTTTTCACTAACTCCGAAGAATCAACAAAACAACTTGCATGTCTAAACGCAAACCAGAGAGCCGCAGCCGCCAGCAGGATCAACTGGATTTAAAGAATTTTGCCCTTAGTAAAAATCTTTCTCTTTGTAAACATTTTTTTTAAAAATGTTTCAGAGTACACTTTCGTGTTGAAAAGATTTTTCGGGGTACACCCATGGGTGCAAATAAAATATTCATAATTCCGCAATTTATCTATAAGACGACAAATCACTTCACACAAAACTCCTACTATTGGCTTAGCTAATATCAGAACTACAACTATGACTACTTTTACAGACCTCATACCTTAATGTAGTGATACATAATTAAAGTACTCATCTTAATTAAAAATTTTAGAAAAGAAAGGTATATAAATGTTTTGTTCTCAAAAAATGAATTTTGTCGAGGATAAATGAAAAATTTTTAATTTTACTCTCGTGAAAAAATTTTAAGTTGGCGTCGGGGATTACAATGAAAATTTCAAGGAGCAAAAGGCATTTCTTTTAAATGATTTTTAAATTTTCCATTAAGTTTTTCTAATTTTCTTCTGGTTATCTCAAGCATTGTAAGTTGAGTTAAATCAAGTGAAGAAGTTTCTGTTTTTTCTAAATCTCCAGCGATAAAAGTAAATAGTCCTGATTTTTTACCTTCTTTCCATTCCCCTCTATATCCTGCAGGTTCACCTTCGCTGAATCTTTTTCCATAATAATTTATTTTTCCTTTAATTGCTCGGGTATCTGAATTCTTTCTATATATTTTTGCAAAATTAATTTCTTCTTGATTAATTCTCCCCCCAAATTCAAAAATTCCCATTTCATCAATTCCTAATCCAGCAAATTTATTTTCACTTTTCTCAGAATAAAATATATTCAAACTTTCCAACCTATCTGGGTGTCCAATAAAATAATCCTCGTTTGACAGCCACATCCCCCAACCAATTTGTCTATAAAGATGTTCCATAAAAATCTCTCGCTTTTCAACTTTTTAATAATTTATATTATCCAAAACACACTTTAAAATAACCTCAATCATTGTTATCATTTAGGTTACAAAATTTTCTCAAAAACCAAAACATATAAAAATGGACAATTGTTCATTATTTTGGACATTATAAATCAAATGAACAAAATTTTAGAATTTTTTATCAAAGAACCAGAAAGAGAATTTCATGTAAGGGAAATCGCGAAAATTTTAAAAAAATCTCCAACAACCATTTCAAAATATCTCAAAGAATATAAAACCAAAAAATTGCTTTTATCAAGCAAAAGATTGAACCATCTATTGTTCAAGGCAAACACCGAGTCTGCTCAGTTCAAACAGCTAAAATTAAATTATAACCTCAATATTCTTAAAGAGTCGGGGCTGATTAATTATTTATCTGAACAATTTAATCATCCAGAGGCGATTGTTTTATTTGGAAGTTTTGCAAAAGCAGAAAACAATAAAAACAGCGACATAGACATTCTTGTTGTTTCTGAATTAAAAAAAGAAATTAATCTTGAAAAATTCAGAAAAAAATTAGGGAGTGAAATCCAGTTATTTGTTCATTCCTCCAAGGAAATTCAAAGAATGAAAAAATCAAACAAAGAACTTTTGAACAATTTTATAAATGGAATAATTATCTACGGATATTTTGAGGTATTGAAATGAATTTCCAGAATTTTATCAATCAAGGGAAAGTAAGAAAAGCAACTCCAGACAAATTTATGGCGGAGTCAATTATAAAAAATACTTCTGAAGATTTAAAATTTCTTGAGCAGATGAAATTAACTGAGTTATCAAAAAGGAAAATAGTTTCAAATTATTATGATTCTCTGATAAGTTTGTTGGAAGCAATAGCTCCCTTAAAAGGTTATAAAATTTATTCACACGAAGCATTTACATACTTTCTAAAAGAGAAACTTTCTCAAGATGTCCTCTCTGTAAAATTTGACAGATTTAGAAAAATAAGAAATGGCTTAAATTATTATGGGAAATCACTTCAATTAAATGAAGCGCAAGAGATTCTTACAGAAATGAAAAGAATGTTGAAAGAAATTAAAACTAAGTTTTTGAAAATATAAAATGTCAAAAAATAAAATCTTCGTTGTCCAAAAACACCACGCCAGAAATCTGCATTATGATTTTAGATTAGAAATAAATGGAGTTTTAAAATCATGGGCTTTGCCTAAACAACCACCGAAGAGAAAAGCAATTAAACGACTTGCGATTCAGGTTCCTGACCATGATTTGGAATATGCAAATTTTCAGGGAACAATCCCAAAAGGAAATTATGGAACAGGCAAAGTTGAGATTTGGGACAAAGGAACTTATGAATTAATTGATAAAGACGCTAAAACACCACGGGCGTACCCCGAAACATTTTTCAAAAAAATGTTTACTAAGGGCAAGATAGAATTCAAACTTAATGGAAAAAAATTAAAAGGAAATTATGTTTTGGTAAATGCGAAAATTGGCGGGGATAAAAAGAACTGGTTGTTTATGAAGATTTAACTTTCATGTTTTCTCATATACTCCAGATACTCTTTCCCTCTTTTCAGGATTGTACCGTCAGACATTACCCAAGCAGAGTCATATTCAAAAGGTTTATTTTTCACATGTTTTTTTGACTGGTACAATTCTATACGCCATAATGCTCCAGGAGGAGTAAGAGGATGAGTTGGGTCTGCTAATTTAACTTGAATTGAAACATCTTTAAATTTGTTTGATTCAATTTCAACTCTTCCAGCATCAAATAAGCAAATCTCCAAACTAGTGTCTTTTGTTTTAATTGTTTTTGCCATGCAATTTTAATATAATTAATACTTATAAGAATTATTGTGATAAAAAACTTCAATTCTTTTTTGCGAAAAACTTTTCTTTTCCATTTTATTCTTCCTTCTCACTAACCCACCAATCCAAGTCAGGAATATCTGCTTCTATGTTTTTTGCCTTGCAGTAACCTCTTGCCAATAAATAAAATATAACTCCTAAACTTTTTGGGCTTTTGTTGTTGCCGATGATTACTTTGTCAGCCCCTTTTGCGAAATTGTTTGTGTCACATATCATTAAAACTTTTTTGCGCACATTTACTGTATCATGCAAAGCGTTTTTGTCAAGCCATGAATCAGTTACAATTGTCAGTTCGTTCTCAAAGAAATCCGGAAGAGTTGTATTGGTCAAAACTCCTGCAGGATATTTTCTTTTGAAAACTCTTATGCCTGTTAATTGCGAGAACATTTGCGCCGCCTTCCATCCTGCCTGCCTTTTGCAAACAAGAATAATATCTTTTGCCTCAAACTTTGACAGAAACTCAATTCCTTCTTTTAATTTTTCATCAATTAAATCTGTGTTAAAAATCGCCAGCCCGTCAGCCCGTCTTCGATACATAAAAGGTTTCATATCTGGGGTCACAACTTTTGTCCCAAGATAAATCCCTGCCTTAACATATTCTTCAAGAGGGATAAGCATATCTGCCCTTTTCTTAAGTTTAACCTGCTCTTTTAGTTCTTCGGTTTTAGTAACATCAACCTTGCCAGAAAGTTTTTTCACCTTTTCCAAAAGTTCTTTTTTCTTTTCTTCAATTGACTTCGCAGGTTTTTCTGTTTTCAAAGATTCTTCTTCAGCTTTTTTAGCTAATTCATCTGGGTTGTCTTTTTTTATTTTCTTAATCTTTTTTTCAACTTTTTTGTCTGTATCTAAAGAATCTTTAACATTTTCACTTATTTTATCCACAACTCCTTCTGCTTTCTCAACAACTTCTTTAATTGCATCTTCGCCCTTCTCAACATTTTCTTTAATGTCTTTAATAATGTTTGCCATAAGAATTCAGAGAAAAATATGTTTTTAAAGTTTTAGATTGCTTACCCAGAATTAATGTAATACTTAACCACAATAATTTTTATTAACTTAATTAATTTTAAAGATAAATGAAAAATATAGGTTTACTTCAAATAAGATATTATAATGGAGAAGAATCTTCTCATGATCTTGGTTTTGGGGTTGCTCCAGTAAATTTATGGGCAAGATATTGGGATATTGAAAATGATTATGCAGAAAATCAAATAAATAAAAATTCTTATTTTGTTAAAAATTGCATCCTAAAGTTGTATAAGACAAAAGATTTTAGTGGAGAGTTGGGAATAAGATTAATTGGAGAGTCTGCAAAAGGTTTGGAAAAATCTGCAAAGTTTTTAAAATTGCCTTTTTTAAAACAAGCTGTTACTCCTTATTCTTTTCTAGAAGAGAATAATTAAATTATTTTCCCAATCCTTCCTCTATCTCAATCAATCTTTTTAATTTTGCTTCCCTTTCTTTTCCATCAATCCCGCACTTGAAAAAATCTGCCTGAAAACCAAAAGCCAAATCAGCTAAAATATTTTCTTTTGTCTCCCCGCTCCTATGCGAAAAAACAATTTTAATATTATTTTCTTTCGCGAGTTCACAAACTCTTTTAACCTCAAGCAATGAACCACATTGGTTTGGCTTGACAATCACAGCATTAATACTTTTCTCTTTAATTGCTTTTTTCAACCTCTTTGCACTTGTCACAACTAAATCATCCCCGACAATTAAACTATCTGGAAACTTTTTCAGGAGTTTTGCATGTGACTCAAAATCCTCCTCGTCAAAAGCATCTTCAATATAAAACAAGTTAAAATTCTTAATTAAATTCGCCAGATAACCAGATTGCTCTTCTGGTGTTCTGTCTAACATTGGATTTTTGTAATGATATTTTTTTCTCTTGAAAAAACTTGAACCAGCAACATCAAGTCCAATAGAAATTCCAATTTTTTTCAAAACTTCCAAAACCTGCTTTTCATTCAAAAAAGTCATCCAGGCATTTTCATCATTTTTTTTATCATTGAAATTTTTGTCTTGTTTTTTAAGGAAATTTTGAATTTCTTGTTTTAGTTTTTTGTTTTTTTCAAAATTTTCCTTAACAGATTTTAAATTTGGAATTAATAAAAATTCCTGAAAATCAGGTTTTCTCGAAGATAAAGAATGTTTTCCCCCTCCAACACAATTTCCAACTAATCTAGGAGGTCTCCTCGTGCCCTTTAGGGTATTTGCTTTAGAAAAGAAGTCATGTGGAAAATCAATAATCTCCCAAACCTGTTTTTTGTTTTCTTTTGCCATGGCTTTTAAAACAGCAGATTCTAAAGCAAAAAGAGTGTTCGCTCCAACATGCCCGTCAACAATATCTTCAACCCTCCGCAAATCATCAAATTTTTCTAAAACCTCATCAGAAAAATAATCACTGAATTTTTTTATTGTTTTAATATCTTCTTTAAGATTTTTTTTATATAATTTTTTTTCATGTTTGCCTTTTGACTTCCCATTCGGAGAACTCGCAGAAAAACTTCCCACATTTGTTTCAACAGACACTAAAATTGTTTTTTCCTTGCGAGAATCTAAAATTGCTTTGGCTGAAACCCCCTTTATTTTCATAAAATAAAAAAGAGAATTCAGTTTAAAATGTTTTAGGTTGTTGTTAAAAAAAGAATTAAATTATTACAATCTAAAGAATTATTCTTCTTCTTTTCCTGTTTCATCATCCTGCTCATCCTCGGGTTTTGCAAGAACCATAATTTCCCCTTCTTCTACAATCTCTTTTTCTTCTTCATCTTCTAATTCCTTTTTTTTCGCTTCACTTAACTTGATTTCCTTGGCTCTCTTTAACTTTTCTTCTTTTCTCCCTGGAAAAGGTTTTTTCACAGAAATCGGAAGAATATTTGATTTAAATTCAATCTCTGCAATTTTCAAAGCATCAAATTTTATTTTTTCTAGGTCTTCCTGATTTATCTTAATCAAAAGCGGTGCATTCATAGCAACCTGCAAAGCCCTTGCTCCAAGAATTCTCGCCTGTTCATATTTTGTAAATTGTCTTGATTCCATTTTATTTTAAGTGTTTCTCCAACTTTTTAAATAATTCTCTTTCTGTTTTTTCAACAAGGTCTAAAACTTTTTCAAATTCTTCTATACTAAGTTCTTTTGATTCTCCTTTTTGCATTGAAGAAATTATTCCATTTGAACTGCCAATTGTAATCCGTGTTTCGCTGATGTCTTCTTCCTCGCGTATTGGGTCTATAATAAAGTTGTCCCCAATTTTGTGTGCAGTTATTGAAAGAGGTATGTTTTTTGATAAAGGAAGATTTTTATCTGTTAATTCTCCATAAAGAACTTGTTCTTTTTTAGCATCATATTTAGGCATCTTTGCAATTTTCAAAGCCATTAGTGCTCCAAGTCCTGCAGCATCTAACAAATTACCGTCGTCGTTTATTGAATAAATATCTATGAAAACTGTCCAGACTTTTTCACCTTTTTCAATACAAAGTTTGTCAAATTCAATTGACTTGCTTTCTCTTATTCCTCTGTCAATCACTCTGCCTAATTCAATTGCAGGGAATTTTGGAGGTCCGTTTTCAAACCTTGGCGAACTTAAAGGAAGCAATTCTGCAGTAACCATCAGGTTGCCCTTGTCAGGCGAGTCAGAATACGGCGTACCCACATCCATTTTTACACCGACGACAACTTCTGTTTTTCCAATTTTCACCCTTGCTGAACCTTCTGCATTTTTTGATATGTTTGTTTCAATAATTATCTTTCTAAATTCTCCAGGTTTTCTTCCGTCAAATCTTTTTCCTTCTGCTAAATATTTCCTGATTCTTTCACTTGTGATGTCTGGTGTTTTTTGTATTTTATCCATTTTATTCTCCCACCTCTTTCAGGGCTTTTTTCTGAACTTCATAAATTTCTTTTGATGCTTCCAGTACCATGTTCATTGCTTCTTTTAATTGCTCTTTGTTTATGCTTCCGTCTACCTGAATGTGAGTTAGTTTTCCCCGCGAAGTAAATGTCATTGGGATGTCTGTAGAACCCTCGCCTTCGTCATATTCTGAATCCTCGTATTTGTCTAAATCCAGCACAACTGTTTTGTCGAGCTTACCTGCCGCGATACTTGAAACCATGTCTTTCATTGGTATTCCTGCGTGAGCCAAAGCCATTGCAGCGGCGTTGATTCCTGCACACCTTGTTCCTGCATCTGCCTGAGTTATGTGAACGTGGACATCAACAACCATGTTAGGATATTTGTCCAGCATCACAACTGGTTCTAAAGCCCATTCAGTTATCTTCCCGATTTCTGTGCTTCTTCTGTTTGGTCCAGGTCTGATTCTGTCTGCCACAGAAAAACTAAGCATGTTGTAAGTGCACCTCAAGGTTCCTTTTTCAGGATTTTGCAAGTGCTGAGGGTGCATTTTTTTAGGACCATAAACTGCTGCAATTGCAATTGTTTTTCCAGAACAATACATCGCACTTCCGTCGGCATTTGGCACAATTCCAACTTTTGCAGAAATCGGTTTTCTCATTTCATTTGGTTTTCTTCCACTTTGTCTTTTAAATTCTTTTGTCATTTTACTGTTGTTTTTACCTCAAATATTACTAAATGTTCAAGTATTTTTTTATGTGCTTTTTTAATACTTGTTGTTAGTGCGTCATTTTTTTTAGTACCTTCTATCATTGGTTCCTCAACTTCGTCTTTCCCATAAAAATAAATATGTTTCATTTTTTTGTTGTTTCTTTTAGAAATTATTGAATAATCCATTTTATTTAATTGAGATTCTATTAAGTTTAATTAATTTTATTCTCATTCTCTTTTCTCCTTATCAAACCATTTTTGCACTTCATCTGTTAAACCCTCGACAAATGATTTTTCTGTTACAAATAAAATTGCTTCTTTGGCAAGCAGTTCATCTTCTACTTTGTCGCCCTGAACCCACACCAATCCATTTTGCCCGACAGTAATTTTGCAGTTTGTTTTATTTTTAATTAAATTTATCATGCTCCCTTCTTTTCCAATTACCCTCGGAACTTTGTTTGAATTTATCTCTACAATTATACCTTCATCTATCTTCCCC
>CBDVES010000013.1:0-10801 GCA_965373065.1 uncultured archaeon
CCCCACCCCACCCCCCCCCCCCCCCCCCTTTTACAAAACTTCTAAACTAAGATCAACATCTACAAAAATTTCTTTTCTAGAGATAACATTATATTTAGTTTTTAAATTATTTAATCCAACTTTTTTACCATAATACTTGAACATAAAAAACATATCACTTATAACATTTGAATATACTTCTTCTGGTTTAGTAACTCTATTTCCAGAATCACTTCTTTGATGAGAACTTTCGTATAAAATATCATTAAATGAAACACCATCCACATTCATATTAAAAGGAATTCTCTTAAAAGTTGGATCTCCATACCTGCAATGAAATACTCTAAATTCTGGGTCTTGAGATGGCAAATAAAAATGTTCGTATCCTTTTTCTTTCATGTTGAACATAAGTTGAGGTTCCTCTGCACATGCATTTCTCCAAGGAGTAATTGGAAAACCCCCTGATTCTTGAAATGCCTCTTTAGAAGATAAAAAAACACCCCCCATAAGTTCAATTTTCAAAGGTCTAAAAATTTCACTTTTTTTATCGAGATATTGGTTACCATTACCATTAGTGTATTCATAAGGAAATTTAGTATAACATCCCAACATAACACCTTTTTTTCTATCTACTTTCCCGATTTCAGATTTGGGAACTAACTTAGATTCTAAGGAATCTCCGCTAACGGGAAGTGTTATTGCACCTACTTTCACTCTTTCATTTTTTAGAAAATCAAAAACATATTCCAATTTTGGTAGAATTTTATCGCTTACCATAACACAATCATCATCCATAAACCAGATTTTATTTGATTCGGCTAACTCTACTCCAAGATTTCTACTTTTTCCAGACCCAAGTCTTTCATTATTTTCTATATATTTAATTTCTATGTCAAGTTCATCCTTAATTTTTTCAATAGTTTGGGCAGTATAATCTTTAGAAGCATCATTCACAAAAATTATTTCTTTCACATTAGGTTGTGTAGCTAAAGAAACTGCAGCCCACCAAGGAGGGTTAATTTCAATTCTATCTCTGTTTGGGCATCGATTATAAGTGGGAATTATACAACTGATATTTTTTTTTAATTTTGCCATAATTCCCTACAAATATTTTAATTTATAAACATTTCTTTTCAAATAATCTAGAATAAATAACGCCCCTGCTGAGATTTGAACTCAGGTCACCACCGTTCTCCAAAAAAGGTTGCATTGAGATGCATAGATTTTTTCTTTCATCAAGACTAAATCACCTTTTCACTATTTGAGAGGGTGGCATACTTGGCCGCTGTACTACAGGGGCAAATGGATTTGAAATATAATGAATTTCCAAATTATAAAAACCAAGAAAAATCGTTTTATAAATTTTTAGAGTTTCTAATTATTTAACTAAAAACACTGTGTCATTTGGTCGGACTTTTTCAGGAACTTTTATTCCAATGTGGTCGTGTTTTTTTGCTTTTTTCACTTCTTTTCTTTCTATTTGTATACTGTCTACATCTTGTTCAATGTCAGTTGTATGACCTTTGATATGCACTTTATCTCCAACTTTCAACCCTGCTGACAATTTGATAGCAGCAACTTCCACATGGCTAAAGTAACTGGAAACTTTTCCAATCTCTTTTTCTACCATATATAATTGATGAATATAATCTATTTAAAGTTGTTGATTGATAGGTTAAAGGAAAATAACCCTGCCAGGATTTGCCCTGAGCCTTGAAAGGGATGTAGGGGATTGGGCGTTGGTATTTGGTAAAATGTTTAATCCATCGCGTTTTCCTCGACAATGAATTATTACTTCTGAACCAATTTTCCTTTTTTTTGTTTTGTTATTTTTTAACATTTTACAGAAAAATAAAAGTTTACTGATATTTAAATGTATACTGAGAAATTAGGAATAAGAAAAACATTACTTCTTCTTCAACTTTTTCTCAGCCCACCAACCATAAAGTGCTCCGATTATTATAAAAATAGGAATTAAATAATAATGATTTGCCGTTGTAATAATTTTAAAACCTAAAAAATTAACTGAAAATAGCCAGATATTATAAAGAGCATAAATTATAACAATAATTGTTAAAACAAGTTGTTCTGCTTGTGGTGTTTTGCTAATTTTCTCCTCTAAAAATGCCCCGATTTTTACAATTAAATAAAAAGATAATAAAACAAGGGGGATTAAATAATAAACAGTGTTTGTTCCAAAAAAATTCATAACAGGTTGCCATATTGGATGTCCAATTCCACCACCTTTATAATCTATAAGAAAATCAAGAGCAAGAAGAATAACTATAATTATCCAGACCCAAAGTTTTGATAATACTACTTTTTCATTTTAATCTTAGTCACCAACTGTTCCATGTTCATCAGGATTTTCATCCTCATCCACTATCTCCCCCGTCGTTATCTACATCAACTGTTCCGGAATCTACATTTACATCATCAACTACATTATTTCCAATTTCTCCTCCACTACCATCACCCTCTACAACAACTCCTACATCTCCAGGTCCTTCAGGCACTCCTGGATTAAAAACATCATCATCTTCATCATCTATTGCTGTTCCTAATGCAACACAAAAATCATTATCCACAACTTCTCCTTTTATAGTTGCTGGATTTAGACAATCCTCTTCATAATCCCAGCTATATTTTGTATGCCCACTCATTATTGTTTTGCAACAGATTGACCCATCTGTAGGTACCGGCGTCTTCGGAGTCGCATCTGGGTCTCTTTTGCCCAGATCTATATCCATTCCACTCTTAACAACATTATTTTTAACTATTATATCTTTAATTTGAGTATCAATTTGATTCATTTCTTTTTTTATTTCCTTAGTTTTATTATTTATTCCCTGGTCTCCTTTATCTATTACCCATTTGTTTTCAACCATCATCCATCCACTTCTAATTTCCATTAGATGCTCTGCTGATTTGTTCTCAAAATCATTTATAACATTATCAATCTCTTTTTCAATTATATAATTTACTAAACCTTCTTCATTTCTAACCATGGTAATTTTGCCGCATTTTTCTTCTAAAAAATTATTATCCTCATCATAACATTGAGGGATTGATTCTCGCATGGTTGGCTCTCTATTCTCAGGTCCGCCACATTCATCCAACAAAAAATTTCCCTCTTTATCCCAACATTTATCAGATAATTCTTTAAAACCTCTATACCGTGCACATTCTGGCTTTTCTCTTTCGTTTTCATTCTGACATTCTTCTGGAACATCAGATTTTTCTATATTATAATCTATCATATCTTCTTTTTTCTTAAATAAATCCATGAAGAAATCTGGAACAAAACTTTCTGCAAAACCATCTCCTTTCACTGGTTTCATAGATTTCAATTCATTACAAGCATTTTCATCATTTTTGTATTCACATTTAACAGCAAGAGCAACCATTTTCTCGCATTTTGCTTTTTGTTCAACATCAACATTAGCCTCGCAATTACAAGTTCCAGGGTCATCTATGCAACTTCTAATCTCTAACATTAACTGGACAAAGGATTCTTCCTGAAGGTCTTTTAATTTTTCTAATTCTTTTTCAAGTCCAGGAACAGCAGTATCTGGGTTGCACTCTTCTTCTTTTAACATTAAAGCAAAATCTTCTTTAGCAAGCTCTTTGCAATATTCATAAGTTTTTTCAGTAAGTTCTGCTGTAAGCTGTGTTTTTTCTTCTTCTAAAAGATATTCTTCAAATTCATCTAAAAGATTTTCTTCTTTGTTTATTTTGTCTTTAATTTCATTAATATTTTCTTTAATTTCTTCTGAAGTATCTAAAGAAACTTTTTCCTGAACAATCTTAAGTTTTTCTTTTGCTCTTTCTAAATTTTTAACTGCTTTTTCTTCATCTTCATTATTAAAGTTATTCATTGCTGAATCTACTTCTTTTTCTCTGACTTCTAATGCTAACCTGACTTTATTGTCTCCTCCTGAAAAAGCTAATTTAACATTATCAATAAACCTATTAATTCCTGAATATGTTTGAGCTTGTTCCTGAGCCAAAACTAAAGGTGAAACTAATAATATTCCTAACAAAAGTAAAACTATCACTTCTTTTTTCATAGATTTATATGCAAAAGACAGTATATAAATATTCTTTTTCTGTTAAAATATTCGCTTAGTTTTCAGCAGGATTTTTCCTCAATCACAAATAAGCATTTATTCTTTTACCTAATTTCTTTTCTTATTGTATCCAGCAACCTAACACCAAAGTCCGATTTCCCAATTCCGAGCTTAATAGCCCCACCAGTGCTCCCGACCTTGCACGGGTTATTGATTTTAAATATACTCCCTACCACAAAATCGCTCGTCGAACCTCAGGTTCTCATCATGGATTGTAAAATATTCTATTTCGCTTTGCTCAATAAAATCAATAGCCCCACCAGGATTCGAACCTGGGTCACAACCTTCAGAGGGTCGTATCTTTGACCACTAGACTATGGGGCTTTATATTTTATAGATTTTGTATTTTTAAAATTATCATCGAAATATTTTTATACTCTTTGTTCTTATAATTTTAATGGTGGTTGGAATTACTTTATTTATCGTGGCTGTTTTAATAATAGCAATCTGGGTGATAATTGAGATAAAAAGATTAAAGCATAAATTATTTGCGATACTTTTGATAGCATTAATCTTGTTTACTTATATTAGCTTTACAGTTACTCTTCGAGGGCAAGAGATAGATTATACAACTGTATCGGGGATGATGACTGCAGCAAAACTTTATGTTGCCTGGCTTGGTTCTATATTTGGAAATTTAAAGACAATGACAACTTATGCTGTTCACATGGATTGGGCAACCAACCAAACTAAAATTTCTGAGTGGAAGGGACCAAAAATTATGTCTTAGATTACTGAAAATTAGCATCTATGAGAAAAGCTAAAAAACCTAAGAATTAAAGGTTCTCGGTAATGCTATTTTTTATGCCAGACTTTTCGGGTAACGCCTATTTTGTCCTTACTTTAGAATAGTCGGTTATCTTTATATAGTATAAATATATTTAATTTATGTGGGAGGCATTAACTTCGGTTTTTGTTGAATGCTTCGGTATTCTTTCTCCTACACTTTATTTTCTAAAACTTTTTAATCTCTTTAATTATATTTGATTATGAACCATAAACAAAAACAAATAGCTATCTTAATATTTTTAATTCTCATTTTCTTTACAATAAATTATTCTTTTTTAGATTCTTTGCTGATTGATTTTTTAGATGAAACTGAAACTGTAGTTGTGGAGAGAGTTATTGACGGGGATACAATTGTAATTGAGAACAAAACAAGTGTGAGATTGCTCGGGATTAACTCACCTGAAAAAGCAGGGCTTTATTATTTAGAAGCAAAAGAATTCTTAGAAGATTTAATTTTAGATAAAGATGTCAAACTTGAGTTTGGCAAAGAAAAATATGATAAATACAACAGGGTGTTGGCATATGTTTTTGTTGGAAACAAAAATGTAAATTTGGAATTAGTTGGAAAAGGGTTTGCTAATTTTTATTTTCCGTCGGGCAAAGATAAATATTCTGAAGATTTTAAGAAGGCGTGGGAAAATTGTGATAAGAATTTGTGTGAAAGTTCAAAAGATAAGTGTGTTGATTGTATTGAGTTAAAAAAGTTTGATTACAAAAATGAGTTGGTGGTTTTTTACAACAAATGTAATTTTGATTGTGATTTAACTGGATGGGAAATTAAGGACGAGGGAAGAAAGAAGTTTGTTTTTCCCGAGTTTATTTTAGAGAAAGAAAAAAATGTTAAAGTGATTGTTGCCGAAGAAGATGTTGTTGATAC
This sequence comes from uncultured archaeon, assembly GCA_965373065.1. Lineage (GTDB taxonomy): Archaea > Nanobdellota > Nanobdellia > Pacearchaeales > GW2011-AR1 > JAUWPB01. Next base: position 5,776 of record CBDVES010000013.1, read on the forward strand.
CCAGGATGAAATATTTTGGAGGAGAAATGATTATGTCTGGACAGATTCAGGAGACACTTTGTTTTTGAGAGATGCCGAGGGGAAATTGGTTTTGTGGGAGAATTATTAAGAGTGATTTCCGAGACTCAACAAAGTTGAGTCACCTCGTGAGAGGTTCTCGCCTCGTAGAGGTTCTCGTGCCCTTTGGGTATTCTCGTGCCCTTTGAGTATCCCTGTGGGATGGTAGAGGGTAAATTAAATTATCAATCTCTCGTGCGAAGTCGTGAGTTGTCCCTCGCATTACCAAAAAGTTTAAATAGTATATATTGCGTGTATACACATTAGGTATATACAATGGAAGATCTATTCAATAACACAATACTTTGCAATAAATGCAATGTGAAAATGCAAAAAGCAAGAATAGTTAAAAACAAATTTTTGTTCAGGGCAGTTGTGTGCCCGAAATGCAACAAAAAAATAATTCACCCGTCGGACCAACAGGAATACCATAAATTTATAAATTTAAAAAATAAAGATTTTAGAGTTAAGATGAGACTTGTAGGAAATTCTTACACTGTTTCAATTCCAAAAGAAATAGTTTCATTTATGAATGAGCAGGAAAAAATTATGGACAACATGGTTAAGTTGTGTTTTGAAGATTTAGGAAGATTAAGTTTAAATTTTGGAGAATTAAAAAGATGACAAAAACTTATATTGATTGGGAAAAAGACATCCTTTATGGTTTTGAAGAAGGGAAGAACATAAATCTTGTAAATGCAATCATGGAAGGTATTAGAAATGGTGATGAATTTAGTCCCATTAAAATTTTACAAATAGGAGATAATGAATATTGTTTAATACCTCCAGACCATAATGAAGAAGATAAAGGAGGACATCATAGAGCATTAGGTTTTTACAAAAAAAATAAATCTTTGCCATGTATTGTTGAAAAAACTAATTATATTAATTCTAATTTGAGGGCAAGTTTAATAAGAATTTCTAATATTGATATGTTTGACCATAGAGAAGTAGGTGATTCTGTATTAAGAGATTATTATACCAATGAATTCATTGAAAGATCTTCCCAATATCCAAGATTAGATAAAGATAAATTATTAAAAAAATTAAATTAAAAAAATTAAAATGACAAAAAAACAAGTTCAGCTAAAAGTTGTTGAAGCATTTCAGGAAGATGCATATAAAGGTATTGCAAGACTGGACACTGAGATGATGCGAAGTTTGGAGATTAACAGAGGGGATGTTGTTTTGATTAAAGGACACAGGGAAACAGTAGCGATTGCTGACAGGGCTTATCCTGCAGATGTTGGCGAAGGCATAATTCGTATTGATGGCATTTTAAGAAAAAATGCCAGGACAGGAATAGGAGATGTTGTTGTAATTTCTAAAGCAGATGTTAAAGAAGCAAAAAAAATAATTATTGCTCCTGCACAGAAAAATATTATGGTGCAGGGAGATTCAGAAAGTTTAAGGGCAGGGCTTCTTGGAAGAGCAATAATCAAGGGAGATATTTTGAAAATAGGCGGAGCACAGAAAAGAATGGACTTGATGTCAGATATTTTCGGGGAAGATTTAAGCAACACTCCTTTTGGAAATATATTTGGAAATCTCGGAGGAGGACTAACCCAGATTAATTTTTTAGTTGTCAATACTTCTCCAAATAAACCCTGTTATGTTTCTGAAAATACAGAGGTTATACTTAATCCTAAAGCAGTTGAAATCAGCGACGAGAGAATCCCTGAAATTAATTATGAAGATATTGGGGGGCTTTCTGAAGAAATTAAAAAAATAAGAGAAATGGTTGAGATCCCTTTAAAGCACCCGGAGATTTTCCAGAGATTAGGAGTAGAATCGCCTAAGGGAGTTTTACTGCACGGACCTCCGGGAACAGGCAAAACTCTTTTAGCCAAAGCAGTTGCAACTGAAACAGAAGCAAATTTTATTTTGTTAAACGGTCCGGAGGTTATGAGTAAATGGTATGGGGAAAGTGAAAAAAAGATTAGAAATCTTTTTGATGAGGCAGAAAAAACAGCTCCGACTATTATTTTTATAGACGAGATAGATGCCATGGCTCCAAAAAGAGAAGATGTTATGGGAGAAGTCGAGAGAAGAGTTGTGAGTCAGCTCTTGACTATGATGGACGGTCTTAAATCAAGAGGAAAAGTTATTGTAATTGGGGCAACAAACAGAGTTAATGCACTTGACCCTGCATTAAGAAGACCCGGAAGATTTGACAGGGAGTTGGAAATTAATGCCCCGAGCAAAGAAGGGCGGCTCGCAATTTTAAAAATTCATACACGAGGCATGCCTTTAACAAAGAATGTTAAATTAGATGAAATAGCTTCCTTAACTCACGGGTTTGTCGGAGCAGATTTAGAAGCATTAAGCAAAGAGGCTGCTATGAATGTTTTAAGAAAACATCTTCATAAAATAAAATTAGATGATGAACAAATCCCTTCAGAGGTTTTAGAGAAGTTAATTGTCAACCAAAATGATTTTATAGATGCTTTAAAAATTGTCAGACCCTCTGCTATGAGAGAGGTTTTAGTTGAGACACCTAATGTTGATTGGGAGGATGTTGGAGGATTAAATAAAATTAAGCAGGAATTAAAAGAAGCTGTGGAGTGGCCTATGAAATATCCTGATAGTTTTAAGAGAATGGGAATAAGACCTTCCAGGGGTATTTTACTTTATGGTCCTTCTGGAACAGGCAAAACTCTTTTAGCTAAAGCTGTTGCAAAAGAATCAGAAGCGAATTTTATCCAGGTCAAGGGACCTTCGTTATTAAGTATGTGGGTTGGAAAGTCAGAAGAAGGCATGAGAAAAATTTTTGAAAGAGCAAGACAAGTAGCGCCGTGCATTATATTTTTTGATGAGATTGATTCTTTAGCAGGAAAAAGAGGAATGGAAACAGGAACAAAAGTAACTGAAAGAGTTTTAAACCAAATGCTTGCTGAGATGGACGGGCTTGAAGATTTAAAGGATATTCTTGTTATTGCTGCAACAAACCGCCCGGATTTGCTTGATACTGCTTTATTAAGACCAGGAAGATTTGACAGGATTTTACTTGTGAATGCTCCGGAAGAAGAAGGGATAAAAATGATTTTAGACATTCATACAAAAGACATGCCGATTAAAATTAGCAAGGAAGAAGTTAAAGAATTTGATAAACAATTTAAAAATGAGAAGTTTAATGGAGAGGAAATTTTGGTTTCTGATAAACCAATTAAGCAATCTAATTTGGATAAACTCAAAAAGAAAAAAATTAATTTCAGGGAACTTTCAGATAAAGAAAAATTACTGCATTATTTAGCCAAGAAAACAATTGGCTATACAGGTGCAGACATAGAAGCGTTTGTGCGTGAAGCAGCGATGCTGTCGTTAAGAGAATCTATTGATTCTAAAGAAGTAAATAAAAAACATTTTGAGGAGGCATTAAATAAGATTAAACCAAGTGTAAACAAATCAACAATTAATGTTTACAAACAAGTTGAAGAAAATTATTTGAAGTCTGCAAAAGCCTCTGTGCCATTGACAAATAGTTATTTGGGATAATAAAATGAACTTTTTTAATGATGACCCTTTTGAAAGCATTGTAAGAGAATTTTTTGGACAAAGCCTTGGCAGAAAATATGAAAATAATGAAATAATAAGAGGGGAAGAAGAGGAAAGAATTATAGATTTTTTAGAAACTTCAAAAAAAGTTTTTTTGATTTTTGAAATCCCGGGATATAATAAAGAAGATGTTATTGTCAATGTTGATGGAAGACAAATAGAAATTATTGTTAAAAAAAAGAACATGGAAAATGTTCAGACATATCTTTTTCAAAAATTAAAACAAGGAGTTTATTTTAAAAAACTGATTCCTCAAACGGCAAATTTTAAAAAATTTAATTATACATCTAAAAATGGAGTTTTAGAAGTGGTATTTGACAGAAAATGAAAGATACAAAACCAGGATATAAAAAAACAGAACTTGAAGTAGCTGAAGCACTGCAGGAAGACATAGATAAAGGAATTGTCAGGGTTTCTTCTGAAATTATGGATTCATTAGAATTAACATCCGGGGATTTTGTTGAGGTGAAAGGAAAATCATCAGGGATTTTTAAGATTATGAGGTCTTTCAAAAATATTGATGCAAAAAAAATTATTCGTATGGATGGAAATGCACGTTCAAATATTAATGCATCAATCGGAGAAAAAGTTAAAGTTATGAAAACAGATGTTCAAAAAGCAAAATCAATTACACTTTCCCCTCTTCAGGAAGGCATCAGATTTAGCGACAACCCTTTAGAATATTTCCATTTTAAATTATTAGATATACCATTTGTTTTAAATCAGACAATAGTAATTGATGTTTTTGGAACAAGATTAAATTACATTGTTTCCAAAGTAATGCCAAAAGGCAAGGTTGTTGTTTCCTCTGAAACAAAAATTATTGTTTCTGATGAGGTTTATTCCGGAGATTTTCGTTCAACAGGGGTTTCATATGAAGATATTGGCGGATTAAAAAATGAGATTGAATCAATAAGAGAAATGGTTGAACTGCCAATGAAACACCCGGAAGTTTTTGAAAAACTTGGAGTTGGAGCTCCAAAAGGAGTTTTATTAACAGGTCCTCCGGGAACAGGAAAAACACTTTTGGCAAAAGCAGTTGCAACTGAGACAGATTCTGCATTTTTTTCAATTGCAGGTCCGGAAATAATGTCTAAATTTTATGGGGAATCAGAAAAACACATAAGAGAAATTTTTGACAAAGCTGAGAAAAACGCACCTTCAATTATTTTTATTGATGAAATTGACAGCATAGCTCCAAAAAGAGGAGAGGGAACAGACCAGACAGAAAAAAGAATTGTGGCTCAATTATTAACTTTAATGGATGGTTTGAAATCAAGAGGGCAGATGGTTGTAATGGCTGCTACAAACAGACCAGAGGATATTGATACAGCATTAAGAAGACCAGGAAGATTTGACAGAGAATTAAGAATTAATCCTCCCGGAGAAAAAGCAAGAAAAGAAATTCTTGAAG
>CBDVES010000014.1:0-10638 GCA_965373065.1 uncultured archaeon
CAAATGAAAAAATTAATTTTTTTCTTAATTCTTGGAATTTTTTCAATTAATATAGTTAGTGCATGTTCTCCAGACCCAGGTCTTGATTGGTGTTATTCTGGTGATTATACTCAATGGTCTCCTGCTCATTGCTATTCAGAAGTTCAAGGATCATATCCAAAATGCGAGGGAATTGAGCATGGAAGTTATTGCATTGGTAGTTGGTATATTAATGTTAAACATAAAGGGGATAAATTTTATTTACAGAAACAAGTAAGCTCATGGGATGAACAAAAATGCAATGGTGATGGATGTCCTGGAGAAATAATTAGTGATGGCAAGATTTTCCTACAAAGAGGTTCTGGACAAGTGCCAAAATATACTTTGGCTTCATGGGATAAAGATGAGCGGGGAGAATCTTGGTGTTGGAATTCCCAGAGAGGAGGATATCTTGGAGATTATTTTAATTTATATGTTGTAGAATGCTATGAGGCTTCTGATTGCGGTTTAGGAAAATATTGTGATAAGTCAGGAGATTGGAAAAATTGGAGATGCAAAGTAAAAGAATGTGAAACTGGAAAAGAAAAATGTATTGGAAGCAGTTTATACAAATGCGAGGATTATAAATGGCAGAACAAAGGTGCTAATCCTGGAAAATGTGGATATTGCAATACTGTAGATGATTGTTTGGGAAAAGAATCTCCAGAAGGACAGAAAGGAGAATGGTTGTGCGAGAATAAATTATGTGTTTGGAAAGGAACTTCATGGTCAAAAATAATAAGCTGGTTCAAAAATTTATTTGGTAAAATAAGGTGGTTTTAAATGAACAAGAAAAAATTAATTTTATTTTTTACAGGAATTTTTTTATTGAGTTTTGTTTTAGCAATCACTTATCAAATAACAACTTTTGATGATGGCTCTGGTTCTGGGGATTTAATTTTTTATGGTAATGAAAATATAACAAAAAACATATCTATGCCTAAAAATACTGGAGCTATAAATGCTCATTTAAATTTGAGTTCAGATAAAACTATTTTTATTTTAAATCCTTCGTTTGAATTAAACACTTCAACTGAAGCATGGAATTGGACAGTTGATAATAGTTCTATTGGAAATTTGTCAGGATATACTGTTGAGGTTAGAGATGGATGGGCTTCTGAAGGAACTCAATCTGAATTTATATGTTTAAATTATGGTTCTGCTAAATTATATTCTGGAACAGAGTATGCAGGAATAAAACAAGATATTACAATAGATATAAATTATCCAATTTTAAGACTTCAAGTATATCATGAATATCCAATATGCACAGATAAGACTCCTGCTGAAATTTATATTAATGATGTGAAAGTATGGGATTCCCAACCAAAGCCAAGCAGTGGATGGCATCTCAAAAATCCTGAAATAAATTTAAGTGATTATGCTGGGGAAAATGTTACATTAAGTTTTAGAGTTCACAATACTGTTGGGGGTTGGGCTGCTGGAGGAACTTGCAGTGGACAGACTTATTTTGATGATGTAACTTTAAATAATGTTGATAAAATCAGCATAAATAATCCTTATCTTGAAGTTGGTGTTGCAGATGGAAATTATGAATGGAGCTATTCTGGAGAATTTAGTTTAACACAAAATACAGGAGATTTATCTTCTGCAGTTAATTCTTATTTATCAACCTGCACAGAAGATTCAAATGGATATTGCACAATCCCTTTTTTATTTCATTCAGATACAATGGGAATTATACAATATTCTAATCTCTTTGTAGAATATATGAAACCAGAACCTTCAATTATAGATCCTTTAAACTGGCAGGTATCTATGCTTCCTGGAGAAACAGTTTACAATACATGGACACTGAAAAATGTGGGGATGGGAGAATTAATTAATTGCACCCCTTCTGCAGGGTCTTTAAATGATTATTCAATTTTTAGTGATACTGGATTTAATCTAGGTGCGAATAATACAAAAGATATAATTGTAACAATAAGCCAGCCTGCAGAAGGCGAATATAATACTTATTTTTCTGTAACCTGCAATATTTCTTTTAATGAAACAAAAACAACAGAAAATAATCCTTATCTTATGTTTGTAGTTTCTGGAGAGTCTGAAGAAGGAGGCACCACCCCCCTAGGTTATACTGGGGGCTCGAGTCCACCAAAAAAAGAATGCAATATTAAATTTATCAGACCGACTTCAAGAATAGTTTTACAAGGAGCAGAAGGACAATTATCAGATAAAATTGAAATTATAATAGAAAATACTGGTTCATCTAAAGATAATTTTGATTTTGAACTTTCTGATACATTAAAAGATAAATGCACATTAAAAACAAACAGAGCATCTATTAATGGGAAATCAACATTTTCAAATTGGATACAATGTGAATTTGAAAAAGAATCTTATGAAGGGTTAATGGAAGTGACAAGTAGTGTTAAAGAATGTGATTCTTCTTTAACTATAAAAGTTTCTTCTTCAGGGTTGGGAAGAATAATTGCATGGTTTAATGCTTTAATTGGGGGAGAAGATATACTTATTTTTGGAATTGCTATACCCTCTATAGCCTTGTTTTTTGGAGTTATTTTAATTGCATTAATAATTGTCGGCTTATTTCTATTCACTAAAAAATTTATACAATGGTAAAATGAAAAATCAAATAATTAAGAAAACTGGAATAATTTTTTTTAGTTTGATTATGTTTACTTTATTAGCTTATGCATTAACTTTTGCAACAGATTTTAATGAAGGAACTTACACAAATACAGAATATAATGGCTCTGCAGTTATTTTAGTTGGGGAAAATTTAACAGGAGATTACACAAGCAAGATTTTTGATGCTGGAGATGATGCAACTTGGAATAATATTTCCTGGACAGCGACTGAGTTTTGGGAATTGTTAGATAATAAGCAAGGAAGTTTAATGAGCGGGAATGTTTTGTTAATGCACATGAATGAGGCATCTGAAATAATAGTTGATTATTCAGGCGAAGGAAATAATGGAACTTATAATGGAGCATTATATAGCCAGACAGGAAAATTAAACACCGCAATTGGTTTTGATGGAATTGATGATGTAGTAACTGTAAGTAACGACCCCTCTCTTAGTATTAACACCTCATATTCTATAAGTGCTTGGATAAATCCTAAAAATGTTGGTGGTATGCAAACTATTGTTTCTAAAGGTAATGCTATTTGGGAAATGAATATGATTGTTCAGAATGGTGTTTTGTCGTGCGGTTTTGAAAATTGTGCAGATGATAATTTTTTAGGTAATGGTGGTACTATCGTAAGTGATTCTTGGCAACATGTTGCTTATGTTTATAATGGGAGTAGAGTGTTGGGTTATATAGATGGAGTTGAAGTTATTAATGTTGATGGTTCTGGGACACCATGTGTTAGAGGGCATTCATTGGGAATTGGAGATTCACAGCATGGGATATCATATCCTTTCAATGGCACAATAGATGAAGTTGCAATCTGGAACCGAAGTTTATCAGCTGATGAAATTTTAGAAAGTTATAAACAGGGAGCATTAAAATTAAACTTAACAGCAAGAAGTTGTGATAACTCAAATTGTAATGGGGAGAGTTTTATTGATATTGAAGATGACTCTCCTCAAAATTTAAGTGTTAATGATAATCAGTATTTCCAGTATAAATTTTTATTTGAAACAGAAAATGTAAACTATTCTCCTGAATTATATGCTGTTACAATTGATTATACAATTTTAAACACAGCCCCGATTGTGACCTTAGAAAATCCAATTAATAATTATAATTCTTCGATACAAGAAATAACATTTATATGTTCAGCATTAGACAATGAAAGTTTATCCAACATAACTTTATATGGGAGTTGGTCAGGAGGATGGCATGCTAATGAAACTAAATCTTTAACAGGCACTTCAAATTCAACAACCTTCACTAAAACACTTTCTTATGGCACTTATGTATGGAATTGTTTAGCTTATGATGGGGGAAGTTTAAATGATTTTGGAGATAGTAATTTTACATTTACAATATCAGGAGAAGGAATAGAAGGATTTGAGGAAGGAACTTTAATTGGGGAGTTTGATATTGCAGAAGATGTTCCAACAGGATATCCTGCAAAAAAAGAACTTGCACAACAGATAATTATTGGACTTATTGTCGGCTCGCTTTTTATAGGGATGCTTGTTTTATTAGTTTATTTAATATTTAAATTTTCAAAATGAAAATAAAAAAAAGATTTGAAAAAGGACATAAGAAAACAATTATCACAACAAATATCAAGGAAATAAAAGAATTTTTAAAATTCTTGAAAAAGAATTATCATACTCAAGCCACTTATCAAATGTTCAATGATAGAATTGAATATAAAATAAATGGGCATCATATTGAATTGCCAGAGGTGACTAAATGACATGGAAAGAAATAACAGTTAAAATTCTAAATTCTGTTTTAGAATATTGCGTTGCCCACCCCTTCATAGCTATTGGAGGATTGTTTTTATTCCTCTTTGTTTCATTATTAATTAGTCATTGGCTTGATTCAGTGGAAGGAACATTTAGACACAAGGTTTTATGGATTATATTTGTTTTAATCCTTGCTCTTATTATAGTCTTAGTTTTATTTAGTCTGAAGAATGGAGCTATTTCCTTTAATCTTAAGGATTTGTTTTCCTAGCTCTGTAATCATATAAACTCTCCATGAATTTTTATCAGGCGTGATACATTCAACTAAATTATATTTTTCCAACTGAAAAAGTGTTTTAGAAACATTTGGAGCCTTATATTTTGTTTTTCTTGCTATTTCAAAAGGTCTTAGAGGTTTGTTCTTTAATGCTTTAAGTACACTTTCACGCCTCTTGCTAGAGATAATAAATCCGTATAATTCCTGTATTCTTTCCATATCTTTGAGTATAGAAAGATTTATATAAAATATGGAATACGAAAAGGATATGGAAGTAAATTGGTTATGGAAAACTTAAAATAAGAAAGAGTCTTTAATAAAATATAAAAATGGGAGACAAAATTCACATTCCTTTATTACAAGAATTAAAAGATATAATTAAAAAAGAAGTATCTTTTGTCGGGAAAAAGCCTTATTCTATGCATATTGTAAACTTCTCTTTAATTCTTATGGCTGATAAATACGGGCAAGGACAAGTTGATAAAATAATTAAAGAACTTGGTTTAGATAAAAAAGGATGGGAAGCTTTTTTAAAAAAATCTGAAAAAGAAAATGTTTCTAAAGAAGAAAGAGAAGAGTTTTATGCCCAGTCTATAAAAGATTTTCAAGAGATGAATAAATAGACGTGACGATAAATTTAAATATGCCGATATCTTTTATAATCCAATATAAAAAGGGATGATAATTAAATGCAAATTCTAAAATTTCAGAATCAAGAAGATTTCTTAAAAGAGAATTTATTTCTGGTAAGGTTTTTAAGGCAACCATGCGTTAATTTTGCATGGCAACCAAAAACAAGATACGATGCCCAATCGTTACAGTCTGCGGGCATGTGGACCATGGGAAAACTTCAATACTGGATAGCATCAGAAAAACAGTGGTTGCAGAGGGAGAAGCAGGACATATTACTCAGAAGATTTCATTTACTTCATATCCTATTGAGCAATTAAAAAAAGCCTGTCCTTTGATAGAGAGCTCGGGAATCAAATTAAACATCCCTGGGTTTTTGTTTATTGATACTCCTGGTCATGCGGCTTTTACTAATCTAAGAAAGCGCGGAGGGAGCTTGGCAGATTTAGCGGTCTTAGTGATTGACATTAACGAAGGGATAAAACCCCAGACAGCAGAAGTGATTAAAATCCTGAAGCACAATAAAACGCCTTTTGTAATTGCATTAAATAAAATAGACAATATTTCTGGATGGAGGCCTCCACAAAATACAATTGGAGGTCATGTAGAAAAAATAATGACTTTGCAAAAAAGCATTGATTCACAGCCCCAAAATATAAAACAAATTTTTGATGAAAAATACATGACCTTGGTGGGTGCCTTGAATAGTTATAATTTTGATGCTGAGCTTTTTTATAATATTGATGATTTCACAAAAAAAATAGCCCTTGTTCCATGTTCAGCAAAGACAAAACAGGGCATCCCTGAATTAATTATGATGCTTTGCGGGTTGAGCCAAAAGTATCTGGGAAACAGGTTGGCGTTGGGAAAAGAAACCAAAGGGGTTATACTTGAAATAAAAAAAGAAAAATCAATAAATTATATTGAAGCAATTTTATATGACGGAGAACTTTCCAAAAAAGACGAAATCGCAATAGCCAGCTTTGAGGAAGAACCGGTTATTACAAAAATAAGAATCCTCGAGGAGATAGAGCCTTTGTCTTCAAAATTTAAACCAAAAACAAATGTTCACGCTTCAACAGGATTAAGAATACAGTTAGTGTCAAAAGAAAATATTCTGCCGGGCATGCCTTTTGTAATTTATAAAAATAATAAAAAAGAAATTAAAGAAAAATTCAAAAAAGAGATTTCTGAAAATATTCAAACTCAAAAACAGGGAATCATTGCAAAGGCAGATTCATTGGGAAGTTTAGAGGCGCTTTTGGTTTTGCTTGGACAAAATAATGTCCCGGTTGTTAAAGCAGGAATAGGAAACATAAGCAAGACAGATATAATTTCTGCAAAAGCAAATTTAGAAATCAATGAATTAGATGCAGTGATTGTTGGGTTTAACATTGACGAAGATGAAGAAGTTAAGGGAATAGATAAAGGCAAAATAAAAATCCTGACAGACAAGGTAGTTTACAAATTAATTGAAGACATAGTTGAGTTTAGAGTGGAGAAAAGAAAAGAAATAGAAAAGAAACGGTTGATGGGCTTGACGACTTTGTGCAAATTAAAAATCCTGCCACAGTATGTTTTTAGAAACACCCACCCTGCGATTTTTGGGGTTAGAGTGGAAGCAGGAAAATTGATTTCAGGATTAAATTTAATAGATAACAAAGGAGAAAAAATAAAAAGGATAAAAAATATTCAGTCAGAAAATAAATCAGTTGAACAGGCAAATGAAAGCATGGAGGTTGCAATTTCAGTTCCTGGAGTTAATTTTGAGAGGCAGTTAAAAAATAAAGAATTTCTTTATTCTGATATTTCGGGAAAGCAGTTTAAAAATTTCAAGAAAAACAAGGACTTGCTTTCTTTAAATGAGATGAAGATTCTTCAGGAAATTGCTGAAATCAAAAGAAGAGATAAAACTGAATGGGGACGATGAATTTGGCAAAGATTTTAGCGGCAAATCTTTTCTAAAAAGTTTTATAAACTAATATTCTTGATAATTATTATGAAAGCAAAAGTAATTCAGTTTAGGCGAGGAAGAAAAACAGTTCATGAAAAGCATTTTTTAATAGAGATAGAGGGAACTGCAAATAGAAAAGATGCTGAAAAATTTGTTGGCAAAGAAGTTGTGTGGAAGTCGCCGGCAGGAAAAATAATCAAGGGCAAGGTTTCATCTGCTCATGGAAATAAAGGTGTTGTTCGGGCGATTTTTGAAAAAGGTCTTCCAGGTCAGGCAGTTACAACAGGGGTGGAGATTAAGGAGTAGGTAGTTGGGAGTGGGAAGAACTAAAACTACAAACTAAAAAATAAAATGGCAAGTTTAAGAAAAGCATCAGCATATTCAAAAAAGAAAGTTGTCCCGTTTACCAGGGTTAGCAAGAAAAGGCAGAAATCTTATGTCAGGACAGTGCCTCAGCAAAAGATTGTGAAGTTTAGCATGGGCAATGAATCTCTTTTGAACAAGGGAAAGTTACCGCATCAATTAACTGTTGTTGCAGAAGAAAAAGTTCAGGTTCGGCATAATGCTCTTGAAGCATGCCGTCAGTATATTAATAAAAAATTAGATAAAGAAACTAATAGCCAATATCTTTTCAAAGTTGTTCCTTTTCCTCATCACATTCAAAGAGAGAATAAATTGCTTACTGGTGCAGGAGCAGACAGAATGCAGACAGGAATGCAGTTATCTTATGGAAAGCCCATGGGAAAAGCAGCAATCCTAAAAAAAGACAGCAAGATTTTTATTGCATATCTTCCAAACCAAAAGGCAGTGCAGTTTGCAAGAAAAGTATTCAGACAAGTCAAGTCAAAACTTCCCTGCAAGATAAAAACCCTTTACACAGATATTTCTAAGAAGTAATTACCAAGTGGTAACAAATAGAAAGGTTTATAAAGATTAAAGTTCTTGAAATGTTAAGAAAAATGACAAAAGAAAAAAAATTAACACCTGAAGAACGAAAAGAACAAAGAGAAGTTGCTTTGAAAAATTTAGCTGAAGCTCCTCTTATGGATTTAGCTACTGCTTATTTTGTGGATGAAAATGGGCAGTATGGCGAAGCTGGAAACTCAGCAATTGAAAAATTCAAATATTTTCCTGCAATGAATTCTGGAGCAAAAGTTTATGATTTTGACACAGGTAATAAAGTTAATTTAATGCAAAATGCTTTACTTGGCTCAAGAAAAAAAGGTAAAAGATATACTGGAAATGTTTCTGAATCTGAAATAATGGAAAGTTGTGCAAATATCGTGGAGCAATCCCTTGAAAGAATAAAAGTCCAAGATATTTTAGAACTAATCGGTTCTGAAGAAAAAGTTGCAAATGGTTATCAAGATAAATATTTATCTGATTTGGTTCCTCAAGTAACTCAAGAGGAATATGATAAACTGCCAGAAAAAGAAAAAAAGGAAATAACCAAATCTCAAGAATTTTATGGAAAAGTAATAGCAGGTTATACTCAATATCTTACTGACACAAAAGTTTCAGAAGCATTCGGTGAAAGAACAAATGCTATTAAAGGTGGATTAGAAAAAATGTTGTGTAGGGAGAAAAAATAAAATGAAAAAACTTACTACAGAAGAAATGGAATCTTTGTTAAGAAAACCTGTATTAGGAGAACCAATAAAGCCAAGTGAAAAACAAAGATTAGAAAGGGTTGTGCGAGAAAGAACACCTCAATATATAAGCAGAGATAATCCACAATATAATCAAGAATTAATAGAAGCTCATTTAGAACTTACAAGGATTTATGGAAAAGAAGGAGATATAAAACAAGCACATTCTCATTATCAAGATGCTGAATATGAATTTTCTAAGATGTGCAAAGTAAAAACAAAACAGCCAGAGTATATGACAAAAGATTTTGATTTTCGTGCATTAATGAAAAGGAATAAAGAAACTGAAAATGAACTAAATCATTATAAAGAAAAGTTATTTAAGATTGCGAATGAAATTGGTTATGATACAATGAATTTAATGTTTATTTCAACAAGTGATAATCCTAAAAGAAATCTTGAGGAATTATCTCGTGAAAAAGTTTATGAAATTCTTATGTAGAAATTAATCATTCATATAAAAAGTCCTTAACCAAATATTCTCATTTACTTTTTATCAAGAAACAGGTTTGGCTATTTCAATAACTCTTTTGGCATCTCCAAAAAATAACTTGCTTGCACATAAAATTTCAATAGAGGTTATATTCCCTTCTTTTGTTATATCTAAAACCACGCCATTTGGCAGTTCTATGCTTTTCCAATATTTTTTATCATCTAATTCTATATTCAAAATATCTGCTTCTTTATCATACCATATTTCTTTCATTTTAATCTAACCAATAAACTGTGATTATAAATATCTTTTGGTGAGTTTTTTTATAGACCACTTTCAATATTCTACCCGAAGGAGGAATTCTCGCAATAGCATTCAAAGCATCTTTCCAATATTTATCTCGCAATTCCCTTGAATTATTTATAGCATACTCAATTAAATCATTTGTAATATCTTTTTTCTTAGTTTTCTGTTTTCTTATCCAATGCTTTGAATATTTTATTTCCATTCTTTTTCTTAACTAACTAATTCCTTAACTAATCTCGCCATTGCATCTAAGAATTTTTCTGCTTTTTCCTGCCACTCGTCTATCTCAACACCCTTTAAATCTTTTATTTCTCCGTGGGCTATTTTTTTATGAAGTATGAGCAGGTCTCTGTACCACACAACATATTGCATTTTTAATTTGCCTGTGTTAACAAAATGTTCTTTTAAGTCAACAGGAATGTGTTCTGGCGAAGGCGGGAGCACGCCCTCGGCAATCAAAGCTGCGTGAGATGCATCAACCATTGCCCAATACAATCCTTCAATTGCATTTAACTCAGAAGCCTTGCTTCTCATAAGATGAGTCGGCGCCCTCTGAAGACAATTATAAATTGCTTCTGGTGTTGCCTTGATTTTACCCTTGATTAACAAAAATTTCAATGGCTCAAAAAACCCTGCCATGTCTATCATTGCCTCGCCATGTCTAATCACATTCAGCACCACAGGGTCGCCCTTAATCAAATCTTCCCACCATGTGCTCAACTTTATTGTATTAATATGCAGGCTTTGCCTGTAAGGATTTGCTCTAAGAATTTTGTCAAGCTCTTCCCTATACCAGGCAATAACCTCCTGGTCCCATTTCACTGACACATCATCAATAATAATAATTATATCAATATCAGAACCAGCAACAGAAGTTTGCTTAACCGTCGAACCAAAAAGAATAATTGACTTCACAACCTTGTCAAACTTTTTATAAACTTTCACTGCAAAATCCATAGCAATATCTGACTCTTGTTTTAGCTTTAAAGTTGGAACCTTTTCCAGATTAATTTTAGGTTT
>CBDVES010000015.1:0-10271 GCA_965373065.1 uncultured archaeon
TAAAATAGGAATTTTAATTTCAACAAAACCAGGACAGCAAAATCTGCAAAAAGCTTTGGATTTCAAAAAGAAATTAAAAGATAAAAAATCTTATTTATTTATTAGCAATAATATTAATACAACTGAATTTGAAAACTTTGGATTAGATTCATGGGTAAATACTGCATGCCCGAGATTGGATATGGAAAGTAGTTTTATTGTTAATGTGGATAAAATAAATCTCAAATCAATTAAAGAAACTTTATAAAACCATTTCAAATCTTAGTAATTGAGAATACTGATTTTAATGCAACAATGATTGTTGCAGGAACAAATAATGCCAATAATGCGGCAAATGTTGATGAAACCACATCGCCTATTCCTATTCCTATCAAAGAACCAGTGACACTTTCCATGCCAAACTTGCTGACAATTACTAAAATAGCGCCTGTAAATAAAAATGTTTGAGAGTCTTTGCCTGTTACTTTAATAGAAAATCCAACAAACAATCCAAGAAGCACCAACACCCCATAAATCTGAGTGCTATATGTTGTTATAGAAGAAATTGATAAAAAAGAAGATGTACTAACCCCAATAATAACTGCAAGCACAACTCCTGCTAAAAATGCCCATGCTCCCATAGAATTTTCCCGCGATTTTATCACCATTCTCTAATTTAAGAGACTTCCCAAATATATAAATGTTTTGAATTGGATTTTATTATAATATTTCAGCACAAAAAAGTTTATAAATTAATTTTAACTAAGTTTAGAAAAGATGGTGAAGAGATTAATTTTTTTGGTGATGGCAATGTGTTTGTTAATGCCAGTTGTGGTTGCAACAGACCTTGAAATAAAAATCAAAACAATGCCAGACCACGAAGTGCAGGCAATTTTGCTAAAGGCAGAATCAATCACTTCTGAAGTTTTGTCTCGGTTCAAAAACACATCTGACAAATACGGGGATGTATTTTTTACTTATACAGGTAATTCTGATTTTCAGGCAATAAAGATATTTATTAAAAAAGATAATGAAAACATTCTGGACAAAAAATTTACAGGTGAAGATTTAGAAACAAACCCAGTTTATCTTGAATTAGCCCCAAGCTGGTTTGAATTTATTGCAACCCCTGTGAATGAAACTTTAAATAAAACTTTGGAAGACAATAGCACAATAATAAACAATACAACTAATGATGAAGTGCTTCCTGCACTCCCTGAAAATAATGAAACAGAAACAAGCTTTTCTTTAACTGGCTCTGCATTTTTTGGCGAAGGAGGATTTTTGTCAAAGAAAACTCTTTATTTTGTTTTAGGAATTGTTGTCCTATTAATAGGATTTCTTTCTGTAGGACTGGTTAGAAGAAAATTAATACCAAAAAATATTATAATTAAAAAGATGAGTGAGATTGAAGCAGAGAAAAAAGAAAAGATAAAAGATAAGCAGGAATTAATAGATGAAGCAGAGCAAAAAATAAAAGAGGCACAAGAAGACATTCGGAAAATAAGAAACGAGGATAAAATTTCTCAGGCAAAAAAGAAAATTATTGAAGACCAAAAAGAATTAATGAAACTTAGAGAAGGAAGATAATAATTCTGCAAAATTTAATATATTCTATAGAATACAAAACTTTATAAACCATTGTAACTCCCAAATGAACACAAAATGAGACACAAAATATTCACTTTGTTGAGTTTAAGCATACTAACTTTAGTTTTATGTATGAGTTTAGCGAGTGCGACAGTTATTTTTTCTGATGATTTTGAAGATGGAGATTTAAATGGTTGGACAATTACTGGATGGACTAATCCAGGAGTTTATGCCGAATCAAACAATCAAGAAGGAGCAAGTCTTTCTAGAATAATTAGTACATCTGATTTCCAGAGTATTGTTGTGAGTTATGAGAGATGGTTAAAAGATGATTGGGAATCTGACAACAATTTTACACTTTCTTGGTCTGCAGATGGAACCATTTTCACTCCTCTAGAAGAAGTTATTGGAAGTTCAAGTGATACTCTTCCAAGCGATACAGATTTTGTATCAAAAACTTTTAATCTTCCCGATTCAGCAAATAACAATCCTAATTTTGAAATTAAATTTGAATGTAATACTGATGCAACAGATGAGTTATGTAAGGTGGACAACATTTCAATTGAAGGAACTGAAATTCCCCCAGAACCAGAAGAAATCACAGAATGTAAACTTGTAGGCGACAATGGAAACCTAAAAGTTAAAATCAAGGATATTACTAATAAAGGAATTTCAGACAATAAATTCGGAGACGACACTGAATGGTTTCCTCTTGAGAAAATTGAATTAGAAATTGAAGTAGAAAACAAAGGAGACGAAAAAATCAAGGACATTGTAGTTGGATGGGGTTTATATGATGTTGAAAATGAGGACTGGATAATTGATGACGAGGAAAATGATTTTAATCTTAAAGACGGAGACGAGGAAACATTAATAATAAAATTCCAATTAGATGACATAGATGAATTTGAAGATGGAAATGATTATGTATTATATGTCTGGGCTACTGGAGAAGATGAAGAATTTGACGGAGACGAAACTTGTGTAATGGACTCTGACTCTATTGAAATAATAATTGAAAACGATTTTGTTGTTGTGGACAACATTGAAGTGCCAGAAGTTGTTCAGTGCGGAGCTGAAGTTCAGGTTACTGCAGATGTATGGAACATTGGCGAAGACAACCAAGACGAAGTGTCTGTGCAAATCTACTCTAAAGATTTAGGAATAAACAAGATGATTGAAATCGGCGACATAGATGCTCTTGAAGATGAAAAACTAGACGCACTTATCACAATCCCAAAAACAACATCAGAAGGATGGTACTCTTTAACTTTTTATGTTAATGATGAAGACGGCGACTTATACGAGAACGATTATGACGATGATAAAGCAGAATTTAAGGTTGCAATAAAAGTAGAAGGAAGCTGTGAAGTTGGACCAAATGCAGTGGTTTCTGCAACTCTGGAATCTGGAGGAGAAGCAGGACAAGAGTTAGTAGTTAAAGCAACAATCACAAACACTGGCGATAAATTAGCAAGTTATGTTTTGACAGCAGATTCATACTCTGAATGGGCATCTTCACTAAACATTGCACCAGGCACAGTTGTTCTAAGTGCAGGGGAATCAAGAGAAGTTATAATTACACTAATTGTAAATGATGATGCTTTAGGAGATAAATTGTTCAACCTTGTTGTAACATCAGGTGGCGAGGAACCAGTCAGACAACCTGTATCAGTTACAATCAAAGAATCAGCATCAGGAATCTCAGGAATTACTGGCAAGGTTTTCGCAGGTGAAGGAAACACTTACTTGTGGGGAATCGCAATCCTGAACATAATTCTTGTAATAATTATTATAATTGTTGCAATCAGAGTTGCTGGAAAATAAAATGAATTCTCTGTTAAAAAAACTTGGAGTAATTGTCCCTTTAGTAGCTTATTCTTTGTTTCCTAATTATTCTATTGCAGGAGAACAAGAAAAGAAAGTAAACAAATATGAGTTTAATAGTTTTGGAGAGATTCCCACAGACTATAATCTTAAAATAAACCAAATGAGAGTAGCAGACATTGATGGTGATGGAGATTTAGATATTATTATTGGAGGCAAGACCTACAATTTGGCAAATAGCGAGATAATAATTATTGAAAATAAAATGCCTCAGAAAAATAAATCTCCTGAAAAATAAAATGAGTAAACTACCTTATTCTTTGGTTAATAAAAAATGAAAAAAGAAAACCTTGAGAAAATAACTAAGTCAGGATTTAAGTATATAAAAAGAGATTACTTTAATCCAAAACTTGAGATATACGAAAGACCATCTGGAGAAATAATTTACAATCCTGAAACTGATGAAATAGTCATACAAACTGGTTATACTAAATTAGAGAGTGAAAATGAAAAGACAAGGATTGAAAATAACTTTAAGGCAATTGACTAAACTTAAACAAGATTTGATAAAACAACAACAAGATTTGCAAAAAGAATTGAAAATAAAAGAGTTTCACTATGTTGATTATGAACAGAAATTTCAAATAAATATAATAAATAAAACACCATTTAGTGATACATGGGAGATAGAAACTTAATATGGAAGAAAAAACTATAGAATCAATTGTAAAAACTTATCAACTTCCAGTGAAAAAAAGAAATAAAATAATTAGTATTGCCATTCAAAAAATTGGAAGTTTTGAAGGATTTTCAGATGCTTATGGGTACATTAGTTTTCTTGTGGAGAGGTTTCATCAAACACCTTACGCAGAAAGATTTTTTACAAAGTTAGACCATTTAGTAAGAGATGATTCTAATACAAAATTTAGTGAATTAATTTATAGTCCTGAATATTTGGAAGGAGAAACAAAATTAAAAACAAAATTAAAAAAAGGACAATCAATTTTAGGCAGACCAATTAGACAGATAGAACCAATAAAATTTGGCAGAAGAACATATAACAAAAATCCTCTTGCCCTTTTTAGAGAACATGACTTTTATAAAAATAAATCAAGAACAGAACTTTATAAGATTGATTCTGGAATGTATGAAGCATTAAGAAGATGGGGTCAATTAAAAATAGCTATCCCTCAAGTTAAAAAAATTTTTCATAAAAGAATTTCAGAGGAAAAAGAAAACGAAATTATCAAAGCATCAAAAACTTTAACAAGTCCGACTGCTATTGCAAGAAAACTAAATATTACCAGAGCAACTGTAGATTATTATACACTAAAAAAGCATAAATTAAGAGAAATTGGCAAAAAAGGTGCTATAAGATATCCAATTCAAATGATAAAAGATATGGTAGATTGTTTAAGAGAGTGTAAAATCGCTTCTAAAGTTGCAGAATATTATGGAGTTAGTATGCGAACAGTGATAAGATATGGAAGAGAAGCAGGAGTTCCAATTTTAGCAAGAGGAGGGAATAGGAGATGAAAATAAATAAAAATATAGAAGATTAATTAAATGTTCAATTTCCTAAGAATAAATGCAAAGAAAGGGGACAGGCACTTGTATTAGTTGCGATTACTAATATTGAATTAGAAAAACAATCAAAAGAAATATTTGATGAAATTGATAAATTAATTGAAGAAACAAAATCGCAAATTCCTGTTCCTATTGAACAAAGTAAATTTATTGAAGAGTTAAGAAAGTTGAAGAAGGATTTGTTTATGCTCAAGGAAAAGTTAAGGATTTAATTTCTAAAGTTGAAAAGGTAAAAGGACTAAAACATGTTCCTATTTTTAAAAATAGCATTGATAAATTAACAATTCTTTATGATTTAGAAAAATAATCACTTTTTGAAAATCCTCTTCCAAATTTTTTCTCCTAACTTATATTTTTCTTCTGCTCGTCTTTTGTATATGGGCACAAATAGAAAGATTTATAAATATGTGCCCACATAAGAACATATGGTTTATCATGAAATTCGAAAAGTAAATGGAAAAAAACAACACTACCTTATTTATAATAAAAGAGAAGGAGGAAAATGGATAAAGAAATCAAAGTTTATTGGGAGCGGAGATATTGGCAAGAGGAAAGTTTTAATTTTAAAGAAGAGATTTGAAAAAGATTTATTAATGGGTAAAAAATATGAATATTTAAAAAATAAAGATGTTGAAGAAATAGAAAATCTAAAAGAGAATTATAATAAAAAGATTAAAGAATTAAAAAAAGAAGAATATGAAATATTCCAAAATACATTTTTTACAGAATTAACATATAATAGCAATGCAATTGAAGGAAGCACTTTATCATTGCAGGAAACCTCTTTGGTGCTTGAGAAAGGAATTATTCCCGAAGGCACAACTCTAAGGGAGATTCACGAAGCAAAAAATCATTTTGAAGCATTAAAATTTTTACAGGATTATAAAGGGGATTTAAATGAAGAACTTATATTAAAATTGCATCATATAATCACAAAAAATATTTTAGGAAGATTCTCAGGGAGATATAGGACAACATCAATAAGAGTTTTTGGAGCTGATATAAAATTCCCTCCTGCAGAAAAAGTCCCGCAATTAGTTAAGAATTTAATTTATTGGTATAAAGAAAATAAAAATAAATTCCACCAGTTTGAATTAGCAACAATTGCTTCAATGAAATTAGTAACAATCCATCCTTTTTTAGATGGAAATGGAAGAGTCTCAAGACTAATCATGAACTTTTTATTGTCAAAAAAAGATTACCCCTGGATTAATATTTACAATAGGCAGAGACAAAAATATTTGCAAGCTACAAGAAAAGCAAATGATGAATCTTATTCTTTAATTTTTAAATTTCTGAAAAATACATTAAAGCAAAATTTAAAAGATTTTTGGATAACAAAAGAAATTAAATAATCACTTCTTAAAAATCCTTTTCCAAATCTTTTCTCCTAACTTATATTTTTCTTCTGCTTTAACTATTCCCAATCCTAAAATATAACCAATTAATCCCCCAACAATAACATCGCTGAGAAAGTGAAGCCCAAAATAAACTCTGGAAAATGCCACAAGTGAAGCAAAAACAATCCACACATATTTGAATTTAGGGAATTCTTTTGATAAAACAGGCACAGCACAAAAAACCAGCATTGCCTGAAACGAGGGAAAAGAAAAATTCCAAACCGCGTGGCTGGTTTTTTCTAATATTGGAAGAACAGAAATAAGTCCAAGTTGAAAAGGTCTTTGTCTTTGCACAGAAAACTTAAGCAAAAAACCCGCAACAACTGACAGCCCAAGAGTAAACCACAAGGGCAAAATCCATCTTCGTTTATGCTCTTTCCACAAAAACAAGCTTGTCAGAAAAAAGAACATAATCATATCAGAACTCATAAAAGTTATTCCCATTAATATTTCAGTAAGAAAGTCGCCTCTGATTTTAGAAACACCCTGCACAATTGCAGAATCAAAATAAAAACTTACAAATACTAAAACAATAAGTAAGCCAATAACAATCCACTT
Organism: uncultured archaeon; assembly: GCA_965373065.1. Taxonomy (GTDB): domain Archaea; phylum Nanobdellota; class Nanobdellia; order Pacearchaeales; family GW2011-AR1; genus JAUWPB01. The sequence continues at coordinate 6,942 of CBDVES010000015.1, forward strand.
TTTTTTCATATATAAACCAAACTGAAATTATTTAAATACATTTCTACTCGTGTTTTCATGAAAAAAAAATCCAAAAAATTTTTAGACATTTTTGCAAGATATTTAATTCTAATTTTAATTGCCCTTCCAAACCTCTGGTTATTTTATTTTCTCTTCACTAAACTCACAATCTATCCTGTATATTTTTTACTTAGCTTGTTTTTTGATGTATCTTTAACAGGAAATCTCATCACTATTTCAAATTGGTTTCCCATAGGAATCATAGGTGCATGTGTCGCAGGTTCTGCTTATTATCTTTTGGTTATCTTAAACCTCTCAACACCAAATATCAAAACAAAACAACGATTTATAATGTTGGCATGGGCTTTCACAGTTTTCCTTATTGTAAATGTTTTCAGAATCTTTGCATTAAGCTTGGTTTTTATATCAGGTTCTGCCTGGTTTGATTTCTCTCACAAATTATTTTGGTATCTCGGAAGCGTGTTTTTCATTCTTTGTATTTGGTTTGGCGAAGTCCGATTATTCAGGATAAAGCAAATACCTTTTTACTCAGACATAAAGTTCTTATACCGAAATTCTTTCATAAAAAAATAAAATGTTAATTGATTTATTTCACCAGCTTGTAAACACGATTTTGTCAATCATAAATGAGTTGGGGTATTTGGGAATTTTTATTGGCATGACAATTGAAAGTTCGTTTTTTCCGTTTCCCAGCGAAGTTATTTTAATTCCTGCAGGTGCTTTAGTTGCCCAGGGCAAAATGACAATCTTCCCTGTTTTTCTCGCAGGCCTGTTTGGAAGTTTGACCGGTGCCCTGATTAATTATTTTTTGGCCTTGTTCTTAGGAAGAACAGCAATTGATTTATTGGTTTCAAAATATGGCAAAGTATTTTTTATAAGCCAAAAACAAATCAACAAATCCGACGAATATTTCAAAAAATATGGCGACATAACAACCTTTGTTGGACGGCTTATCGTCGGTGTCAGGCAATTCATCTCTCTGCCGGCAGGATTCTCAAGAATGAATATATTTAAATTCTGTCTGTTCACAGGACTTGGAGCAGGCGTTTGGTCAATCATATTAATCTCAATCGGATATTTTTTTGGAAGCGGGATTGACACTAAAACAAAAGCCATAATAACACTTACACTTGTTGCTTTTTCTTTAATAGTAGTTGTAGTTTATTTAATAAAAAAGAAAAATAATTGTAAGAAATGTGATTAATTTTCTCTCTTAGCAATTTTAACAAAAGTTTCGACCATAAATTTTTCAGTAGCTTTTAAGATTTCACAAATATTCACATTTATTTCATAATTAAATTCATCAAGTTGTTTTATTTCTGTTTGGTTTCTTTTATTTATTGTTATAAACATATGTTCATTTTCTGGTTTATATGTTGCACTTTCGTTTTTTACTAATAAATTTATTCCTACTAATGGGTAAAGTCTTTGTATGTTCCCTATCGCTAGACTCCAATCTCCCTCACAAAAAAGTTCTTCAGTTGTTACATCAAGAACCATATTCTCTCTGAAAAGAATCTCCCCGTTAAATGGAATATACTCCAGCTTTCTTGGGTCATTTCTTAAATAAAAATTATAATCCCCTACCCGCTCTGTAAGAATTGATTGCCCAGATAAAGAAACCCCTGTTTGTGTATAAACCGGCAGTGCAGTATTATAAAGTATTAATTCTCCTTCTTTAATAACACTAAATTTAACATCTTCATATTCAAAATACCTAACTGAATTAATAAACCAAACACATAACAAAATCACTCCAATAAAAACCCCCACACCAATAAAAACTTTTTTTAGTGTTTTATTCTGTTCATTAATTTCATTTTTTGTAAGAGATTCTGCATTAGATTCTTTCTTCTTGCACTCTTTTTTCCCATCACTTTCTTTTTTCATGATTATTTTTTGTCTTCTGTCTTTTTAAGTTTTATTGTTCTATACCTAACACCTTGAATAAAAATCCGTCAGTAAGTTTAGTTAACTCTTCTTGCGGTCCGGAAATAAAAACACAATTTTCATTTTGGCTGATTTCTGCAACCTCGCTTTCTTTAATTATAATAAAATTATCTTCGCAGGTTTTAATCGGCAGGTTTTCCTCGCATTCGTCTTCATCAAAACAAGCTGGTTGTATTCTTTGAACAATCTGATTAAGATTCCTATAAACTTCCATTTCTGCTACAGAATTTTCAGAGAAAACATAAAGAGGTTTATTATAATAATTCCCTACAGGATTTATCATTGAATTAACTTTCTCAACTTGCTGAGGATTATGCTTGAAAACAAAGTTCATTCCCCCAATGCTTGTAAACCAATAATCATTTTGATTCACAAATTCAAATCCATTATAATTTATTTTTTTAATTTCTTCTTGTTTCCCAAATGAATTCACAATAATTCCTAAAACACTCCCAAACATAATAAAAACCAAAACCAGTCCAACTATAATTTGCTTTCTTTTTTCTGAATTTTTTTTAGATGTTATCCTACGCATATTAAACAAAATTTATTTTAGTATAAAAACTTTACCCTGCTCTCGCCAAGATAAAAAAAATAAAAGAAAAATAAAAAAAATAAAAATTAGATTTACGCTTCTGTTGTAACCATAGTAGCACTTGTTGAAGAAGTACCTTTGTATTCCTTGCTTGTGTCTACAGCTTGGTTTCTTAGATATGTAGCAGCATTTACAGTGTCAGCAACTTCGTATCCAGCAACAACCAATGCAATCTTTCCAGTGCTAAATGCACCGTCAACACCTTTAATCAGGAATTCTCCTGATCCAACACCAGTTGCAGTTGTGAACGCAGCACCACAAGTTCCTTGCGAAACTCCTAATGCAGTAGCAGCAGCCGAGTTAATACAGCTCCCACCAACAATCACCAAGTTCTTTGAACTTACAGAACTTACTTCATTATCCTTAACCAAAACATCTCCTAATTGAGTTGCGCCAGTAGTTGCTGTTGCAGCAGCCGAAACCTCTGCACCAACTTCAGCAAGATAAATCTGTCCATACACTTGTTCTCCATAGTAAGTAATGTCTACAGTATCTTCATCAGGGTCTGAGTTATATTCAACCTTTGTTCCAAGGTCAGACGCAGTATAACAAATATAGTAATTGTCATCATCTGGGTCTTCTAAATCTATTCCTCCTGAACAAACATCATCTGCAGCAGCAGCAAATGTTGCTTCTGTATTATAGCCATTAGCAGCAGCAGTATGTCCCAAAGTTACATTTATGCTTGTACCACCTTCTAAATTCCCATTTCTATCTTCTTCTTCCATTAATAAATATGTATAACCTGCATCAATAATAGCAAA
>CBDVES010000016.1:0-9984 GCA_965373065.1 uncultured archaeon
CACCACCAACTCCCAACCCCCCACTATCAATTATTTTATAAACAGTTATATTTTCCGCCTGCTTTGGAATCTCAATTTTTACAGGCCCTTCCCCATCAAGCTTAATATTTTTTTTCCACTTAACTGGTTTGTTTAAAACAGCGCCATATTGAGTTGTTTCTATAGTCAAATTATCCACAGTAACATTTGTAATAGTCTCATTCACAATTGTAACATTTGGTTTTATGATTTCAGTTATGTTCTTATCAACTTCTTCAATTTTTTCAACAGAAATTTTTTTGCTCACAGAAGCAATCTCCATGTCGTCGTAAATTAAACTAACAGCCAGTTCTCCTTCCTGAGCAGTTAAATTTAACTGTCCAATCTCAATCTCTAATTTTAATTCTTTATTGCCCAAATAATCCTCGCCAAATCCCTGCTCTTCATAAAAATAATCTGTAGAAACAACAACCTTCTCTTTTTTTAATTTAACATCAACAACATTTTCTTCAACAATTTCTCCCTCAACTTTCACACTACCCTCGACAATCTCTGCACCCTGGTCTTTTTCTAAATCATACTCAAATTTTTTTTCTTTGCTGGCACTGCCCGAAATAATTGTTTTTAATTCTGAAACAACATCCCCTGTAATAAAAGATGATTCTTCTTCAGGTTCACTTTCTTCAACTTCCTGTTCTTTTTCTGACCCAATTTTTTCATCAACAGATTCTGCTTCCTGCTCTCCAACTATTTCCTCGGTTTCAACTTCTTTTATTTCTTCTTTGATTTCTTCTTCATCTGACTCCCCAGTTTCTGGTTCTTCTTCAATATCTTCACTACCAACTTCTTCAGTTTCCTCTTCAGTTGTTTCAGGTTTTTCTTCCACAATCTCTTCTAATTCTTTTTTAGGCATCTCTTTTTCTTCAACATCAAAAATACTCATTTCAAAATTAACAACAGGATAAATTCTTTTCTCTCCAATTAAACCATAACCCTGCCCTGCTCCAAAAAGATTTGTGTTCTCAGCATAAAAATCTCCTTCTGCTAATTCAGCACTTGTGCCCGCAGAGGTATCAACAAACTCAGACAAAAAAAACTCCTGTGTTTCATCTCCTAATTCAATAATAATTTTAGAGTCCAAAGGTATTAATTCTCCCTGCTTTAAATTAAACTTCAAATTTCCTTTTAATAATTCCCCTTCAACATATCTTGATTGAATATCCAATGAAGCATTTCCTGTTAGATTTAAATTAATAATAAACATTAAAAATAAAGCAACTAATCCGGCAAGTCCGATTATGCCGACGGCAAACAAACCTTTTTTTAAATTTACACTACTTTTCTTTTTGCGTTTCCCAAGATATTTTGTTACAACTTTCCCGCCAACTTTTTTATTATGTTGAAAATACGGACCATAAACTTTGCCCCCTCTTTTAATATATCTCTTGTATGCCATCAAACACCTTTTTAATATAAAATATCAGTAGTGTAACTATTTAAATCTTATTGTGGTAAAAAATATTCCCATCCAACATTAACAAAACTTAGAAAAAAAACAAAATCTCATCTCCTAAAAAATTAAAACAAAATAAACACAAAAATTAATTGAAAATCATTGTTTCTTTTTATGATACAAATCTAAAAAAATTACCTTCTCTTCATTCTTTAAATAAGCATAAGAAATCCTAAGAGGTTTAATATAAACTTCGCGTGTTCCTTTTCTAACATTTCTCATCGGTTTTCCAATTTCTGGATTATTCTTAATTTTCAAAATTTGTTTTTTAATTTTTTCTTTAAAAAAATTGTCTTTTATTTTTTTAGTTATTTCTTTAAACTTTGGTTTATACTCAACTATCACCATTTTTCAAGCTCTTTTTCAAATTCATCTCCACTCATAGAAACAAACTCCCCTCTATCATAACTCTTCCAAGCTTCTTCAGTTCTCCTTGCAAATTCTAAATCCTCCTCGATGTTTTCAGCAAAATCACTTGCTTTTTTGAGGATTATTTGATTGTTATTTCTCATGACTATTAATTTAACTCCTTCTGTTAAATCTCTTCTCATCTCTAAAGGAATTACCACTTGCCCTCGAGAACTCATCTTTGTTATATTTATTCCTTCCATGATAAGATTAATCTTACCGACTATTTAAATCTTTCTCTTTCTCAACACCCATTCTTCCACTCCCCAATCCCAATCATTAAATTTTCTATTGTAACACTTCCTGCTTTCCATGAAGCCATATAATTAATTATTTCCACAATATCAACTTCTCCGTCAGTGTTTGTGTCTGCGTCGCCACAAGAACTTCCAGAAACAGCAGTTCCATATATTTCCAATTCTCTTGCCTGGGTTGCGGGAATAGCTTGATTTCCAAAAACTTCTACTTTTACATATCTCGCATTTACATTTAAATTTTGTTCAACCCAGTCACTAAATAAAGCATTAACTCCTGAAAAAGCTGTTGTCCATGAATCTCCTGAATTAATTTTATATTGAAAAGTCCATGATTCACTTACCCAATTCCCGACATCATCGCCAAATAAACGAGTTGAATTAATATTGTAATTTTGCCCAAAATCAAACTCCACCCAAAAAGAAGAAATATTCCCAGCACCAGAAGTACACGCTTCCGTCCCACCTAAACATCCATCCCAAAGATGTTCAACAGGATGATCTAATGCAAAATTATTTGAGTTAGCAATCATTGTGTCGCTGTTAGCAAGAGATGATGAAATAGGAACATAACAACTATCGCAACACACTTGATTAAAACAATCAGCGTCGAACTCTGGGTGTGGACCTGATTCGCAAGAGTCACAGCACTGGTGTCCTTCACTTTGGCAAGTGGTAGTTGATTGCAAGTATTCATACGCACCGATGTCAGGAGCAATTCCTTGCGGTCTGACTGTTCCTATTATATCTGTAGGAGGATATCCGCTTGCGCTTCCCGCATCTCTTGCAGGGCTTTCTGCGGTTAGTGAAAAATCATCATTTGTCAAATCCTTAAAATAATTTGCAGAACATGCATTTTTCAGATTATTGGTGTCAGTGCATGTACCACTACATTGAATATATGAGCCTCCCGGACCGCATATAATATTGTCCCTTATAGTAGCAGTTACTCCGCTATTTATTTCTATAGCGTCGTCGTTTACGTTTGCTATTGTATTTTGATAAATCGTCCATACTGACCCAGAACTACTCCCATAACCTATCCCATCAATGCCCTGTCCCGCCATGTCTATAACATTATTATACATAACAATGTTATTCTGACTACCTGCAGCACCAATTGCCCTGCCAATTAATCCTTGCGGATTGGTAATAATGCATTTATTGTTGTATATCTCACCAACAAAATCTATATGGATCATGCAAAAAGCATGGCCCTGTTTTTGCAGTACGGCAAAATTAGTGACCACATTATCAAATATTTTATTGCTACCTTTTATTGCCCGACGTACTTGAATGGCGTCTAATCCAATGTCTGATATAATATTGTCATAAATCTCAACATTTTGTATATCTGGCCAGGTTACACCAGCAGCGCCGATATATAATGCTTCTCCATCTATATCCTGAATATAGCAGTCATGAATTCTAGGACCATTCAGACTTATTCCAGAATTCTCTTCCTGTTTTATACTTATTCCAATCTCTGTTCCACCCCCCAAAGATGTTATCTCCACATATTCAATCTCAAGATGCTGTGTTGTTTCTGTAGCTCCTCCAGAACGTATTCCTATGGTCTGTGCCCCTTCAACACCAATGCCATAAACAATCCCTTCTGCTCCTGTACCAGTGATTTTTATGAATTCACAATCTACCAAAGATATGCCAAAATTTTTACCAACTGCATTGATTGTGGCCTTACCAGCAGGGCTGTTCCGAATAATTATGGGATTTTCAATAGTTCCCCTAAGATCCTGTATCAATAAAGTATCTACACCAGAAGCAAACTCAATTATATCTCCAGACTGACATTCACCATTGCAGAAAGTATCACCATCAACAATTGTTTCACCATCTCCATCCCAAGAAACATAGTAGGTTTCAGCAGAAACAAAACCAACTAAAAACAAAACCATGGCAAATATTAAAACCATTTTCTTTGCCATGATTATTTTTTTATTTTTGGTTTTCATCTTACCTCTTTCATCACCTTTTTATTTAACATCTTTTATAAATTAATTTGCTTTTATAGTTTTTAATTCTTCCCTTTATTTCTTTTTTTAGTTTTCATTGTTTTATTCATCCCCACTTCTCCAAGGCCTCCTCCAACTCAACATGGGTTTTAGAGTATTCCTTTAATGGAATTTTTTTCAAAGTTGCATCAACTGCCTGGCGCATTGCAATCGCCCCTGCTTCTGTTCCAAAAGGATGTCCATGAATTCCTCCTCCTGCCTGAATTACAATATCATTTCCCATAAATTTTATTATTTTATCAACAATGCCAGGATAAACCCCTCCAGAAGCAACCCCAAAAACAGGCTTAACATTATACCATTTTTGAGATAAATTTTCTTTTGTTTTTTTTGTAAATTGAGATTCCATTTCCTTTTCAATATGTAAAACCTCTTTTTTCCCTCCTGTCATTTTTCCATAAGCTGTTCCAATATGAAGAGTATCAACCCCAATCATTCTTGCCAACTGTGCAATAACTTCCATGCTCATTCCATGCTCAGGATTTCTGTCAAACATTGCATGCCCTGCCCTGTGTGCATGAATCGGAAGTTTGGTAAAATTTCTTGCAGTTTGCAATGCTGCCCAACCCAAAGTGATTATGTCAAGCATTATGTAATTCCCAGCATTATCTTCAACAAATTTGATTCGCTTTAACATTTCTTTGGTCTCTGCTGTACAATTAATCAAATAAGCTTTTTTCTCGCCTGTCTGCTTCTCTGCTTTTTTCCTTAACTTGTTTGTCAGTAAAAATCTTTTTTTAAATTTGTTAAAATTCTGAGAAGTCAAATTTTCATCATCTTTTACAATATCACATCCGCCTATCCAGGATTCATAAGCAACTTGTGCATGTTGTTTTTCTGTCAACCCCACTTTTGGTTTAACAATTGTCCCAACCAAAGGTCTCACTTTAACTTTTAACATCTTTCTAATCCCTGCAATTCCAAATCTCGGACCTTTAAAACTCTTTAACATTTTTTCTGGCAGGTTCACATCTTCCCAACGCAAACCCTTGGCAGATTTCATTCCATAAATATTTCCCCCAATAGAAGACATAATTTCAGGCAAATTTCCTAATTCAAATAATTCAATTGGATATGCAATTCTAATTCTTTTATTTTTTGCATCAATATAAAAAACATAAGGGGTCAAAGTTTTTCCAATTTTTTTGTTCATTGTCTGAACTTCAGTCCATGTTCCAACAGAACTCTCCCCGGCAACCATGCTTGCAAAATCCCGAAACTCAAAACCCTTTGCAGGAGTCACCTTAAACTGGCAAATCACATCTGTCTTTTTTGGATTATACTTTAAATTAATAAAACTCTTGTATCCTGATTTTTTCATTTAGGCCTCGTAGAGGTCATCCCCGTGGGATTTTTCCTCTTTTTTAGAGAATGAACTTCTTTGATTGTCGCATCTTTGAAATTTTTTAGCCCTTTAACATTTTCTGCAACAGAATGTAATTTATGAATCTGCCATCCTGCTATATACACCGCACAATAAACAGGAACATATTCCAACCACAAAGGAGTATTAATAACGCCCATTATTTTCAACACAATCCAGATAATTATTACAACAAGAGAAACCCATGCAAGAATATCCCAAATATTTATTTTTTTCACCATCTTTAATAACATATTAAAATCAAACTTTAAAAACCTTAAGGCAACTTTGCAAAAATACTTAAGAGGCATAAACAAAAGAGGCAAAGATGACTTCCTGATGATTCAGGATAAACAACAACACAAAAGGTTTACAAGGCAACTTTGCAAACACACAAGAGGCAAAGTTGAATCCTGAAAAAACAAAAAAACATTTCAGGAGAGAACAACAGAATTTAAAGTTCTCTTAACAAAAACATTTAGAAAAGTTAATCATAAAAAACAACATCTTAAAACCTTAAAAAAATAAAATATATATTTTTTAAAATTTTCTTGTTTATTTTTAATCATGTCCCTCAAAAACATAAAAAACTGGAACACTGAAATAGAAAAAAAGATTACTGAAAAATGGAAAAAATCTGAAATGTTCAGGTTTGACCCAAAGACAAAAAAAAAGATTTATTCAATTGACACCCCGCCCCCGTATGTTAATGCACCGATTCATATTGCTCAGGCAATTACTTATTGTTTTATGGACATGTTTGCAAGATACAAAAGAATGAAGGGTTTTGAAGTTTTATTCCCGTTAGGGTTGGATAGAAATGGTTTGCCAATTGAAATGGGTGCTGAAAAAAAATTCAAGATTTCTCCATTTAAAATAGGAAGAGAAAAGTTTATTGAATATTGCGAAAAACTAATCAGCGACGGGTCAAAAGAAACACAGGACTCTTTTGCAAAGTTGGGAATTTCATTCACTTCTTACAAAGAAGGAAACCACATTGGAGCCGTCTATAAAACAGATTCTCCAGAATACAGGACATTAACACAATCAACTTTTATTGAACTGTATAAAAAAGCATTGATTTATGAAGATGTGCGGATTAATAATTGGGACCCCAAACTCCAGACAACAATTGCAGATTCTGAAATAGAATACAAAGATATAAGCTCAGAATTTGTTTATGTTGGATGGAAAATCAAAGAGACTGGTGAAAAAATAATTATCGGTACTACAAGACCTGAATTAATATGCACTTGTGGAATGATAATTTTTAATCCTAAAGACGAAAAGAATAAACACCTTCAAGGAAAAACAGTCATCTCTCCTTTGTTTGAAAAAGAAATTCCAATCAAGGCACATCCTTTGGCAGACCCTGAAAAAGCCACTGGAATAGTTATGATGTGTTCTGCAGGGGATTTGTCAGACATCCAGTTTTTCAGGGAACAAAAATTAAAACCTGTTATTGCAATTAACAAAGATGGAACAATGAATAAACACGCGGGGTTTTTGCAGGGATTAAAAATCAGGAAAGCAAGAGAAAAAATTATTGCAGAGTTAAAGAAAAAAAATTTATTAGATAGGCAGGAAAAAATCACCCACAGAACACCTATTTCAGAAAGGTCAAAAGCAGAAATTGAATTTATTGAAATGCCTGAACTTTATTTAAAGCAATTAGAATTCAAGGAAGAAATCAGAAAGATTTCTAAAAAAATTAACTTCTATCCGGAAAAATCCAGAAAAATTCTCAACGATTGGATTGATTCAATTTCAATTGACTGGCCTGTTTCAAGAAGAAGATTTTATGCTACTGAAATTCCTTTGTGGTATTCTGAAAATGGTTTGGTAGCTGTTCCAAAGCAAGGAAAATATTACAAACCATGGAAAGAAAAAGTTCCAGAAGATGCAGATGTTTTGAAAGACGGAAAAATAATTGGAGAAGTCAAGGATTTTAAATACAAATGGAAAGGTGAAGAAAGAATTTTTGACACATGGATGGATTCTTCAATTTCTGAATTATTTATATTAAAATATCAACAAGACAAAGAATTTTTTAAAAAATCTTATCCTGCGACTTTAAGACCTCAGGGAAAAGAGATTGTGCGAACATGGCTTTATTATACTTTGTTAAGAGGATATTTAGAAACAGGACAACCTTGTTTTAAAGATGTCTGGATACACCAGCATTTATTAGATGAGAAAGCCAAAAAAATGTCCAAATCACTTGGGAATGTTATTGACCCTCAAAAAATCGTTGAACAATCTGGCGCAGAAGCAATAAGGTTTTGGGCGGCTATAGAAGGAGATTTGTCTAAACAAGATTTAAGTGTCTCGCCCCAGAGAATTAATTCTGAGAAAAAAACTCTTAACAAAATTTTAAATGTTTCAAAGTTTGTAATGTTATTTGACAAACCAAAGCAAAAACCAAAGATTGAAAAGTTTGATGAATTATTTATAGATTATATTGAGAAGCTTACAAAATTTGCAGACAAGGAATATGACAAATACAATTTTTATCATCCTGCTCTGAAACTCAGAAATTTTTTATGGGAAATTTTTGCCTCGCATTATATTGAACTTGTCAAGAGCAGGGCTTATAACCAAGACAAAAAATTCACAAAACAGGAAAGCAACTCTGCAAAATACACACTTCATTTTTTACTTGAAAGATTTTTAACTTTGGTGTATCCAATTATTCCTCAGGTTACAACAACAATTGCCGAGGAGAAAAAAATTGATTTGTTAAAAGCAGAATTTCCAAAAGCAAAAAAAACTAAAAGCAATTTAAAATTAATTGATGAACTTGTGGACTTCAACAGCGAGGTTTGGAAAAAGAAAAAAGACAGGGGCATTAGTTTGAGAAATGAAATATCTGGAATTAAAATCCCAAAGAGATTAAAGAATTTTGAGAAAGATTTAATAGTTGCTCATGGGTTGGTTTGAAACTGGAAAATTTAAGGTTGAACTTGAATAGTTATTTTATATTACAATTAATTATATAAAGTGTTAATTTATGAAGTTTTTATGATTGAGAAGTTTGTTGAAATTAGTTTGCCCAATGAGCCAGAAATGAAGGCTGATATAGTGAAGTCTTGTCATAATCATAGGGTTCTTGTTCAAAGAGCAGGTAATGAGTTTCCTGATGCAGGAAGAATACAATATGGACTTTTATCAGAGGGTTTTGGTTTAGTTATGAATGATGGGGGGCATATTTTCCCTTATGAAGATATGAGGATGCTTTATGTTTCTAGAGGAATAGAGTGTTAGATTAACCCCACAATTTTATAAACACTATTTCTCTTTAACAATTATGCCATTAACTAAAAACGAACTTGAAGAAGTTTTAGAAGAACTTGAAAAATACAAGGGCAGGCACACAGAGTTGATTAGTGTGTATATTTCTGCTGGTTATGATGTGAATTCTGTTCAGCGACAGCTTGAGGCAGAAAAATCTACTGCGAAAAATATTAAGTCCACAGCCACAAGGAAAAATGTTGGGGATGCTCTTGATAAAATTGTCAGGCATTTGAAGACATTGAAAAAAACTCCTAAAAATGGGCTTACTTTATTTTGCGGGAATGTTTCAAAAGTTGCAGGTCAAGGAGAAATCCAATTATGGGATATTGAAACCCCAATGCCTTTGAAAATAAGATTATATCGTTGTGACAAGGAATTTGTTTTAGAACCTTTAAGAGAAATGATGGAAGTTTCAGAGGTTTTTGGTTTGCTTGTAATGGACAGAAAAGAAGCAACTATTGGTTTGTTAGAGGGAAAAAGAATTGAAGTTTTGCATAAAATGACTTCTGGAATTCCGAGTAAAGTTAGGGCTGGGGGTCAGAGTTCTCAGCGTTTTCACAGAATCACCGAGGGATTAACAAGGGATTTTTACAAAAGAATTGCTGATGAAATGAAAAAAGTTTTTTTTGAGAATCCTAAATTAAAAGGAATTATAATCGGCGGACCGATTCCAACAAAGGACGAGTTTATTGACAATGAGTATCTTGTAACAAAATTACGGGAGAAAGTTATTGGGAGAATAGATATTGGGGGTTCTGATGAATCAGGATTAAAAGAACTTGTTGAAAAGTCAGGAAATATTTTAGCAGACCAGGAAATCATGCACGAGAAAAAAGTTTTGGAAAAGTTTTTTGAAACTTTGGGAGAAAAACCTGATTTAGCAGTGCGCGGGGAAGAAAAAACAAAACACGCACTGAATTACGGGGCTGTTGAAATATTGTTGATTTCCAAAAAAATTGATAAAAAAATTTCCAAAGAGTTGATCAATATTGCAAAAAGCACTGGTTCTGTAATTGAAATTATTTCTACAGACACAGAAGAAGGCGAACAGTTTTTTAATTTATCAGGGATTGGGGGGATTTTGAGGTTTAGGATATAATTATCTAGAAATGTATGTCTGTCCTTTTCTGTATAATCTTG
>CBDVES010000017.1:0-9916 GCA_965373065.1 uncultured archaeon
AAATTGATTTAAACAAAAGCATTTCTGTTTCAGCAGACTTGACAATACCTTCTTTATTATTAGATGGAGAGTACAAAAGAGTTTCAATTGCCGGGGGCTCAGATTCTTTTTTTTATATTGGAGACCAAAAATTCTCCCTGACAAATTCAATAGACAATTATATAATCCTGACTGGTTATAGTGGAAAAATATCATTTGATGAAAAAACCATATCAGAATTAAAAGGCAAAGTTACTGAAGTTTCTGTCAATGGTGTTTCTGTAATGCCAAAATCAAAAGAGACAGTAAAAATTTATTTTGATAAAGATTTTTATTACAATTCTTTGAAAATAGACCACGGGGTGTTTATTAAAAAGTTGAATTATAAAACTTCCGGGGCAATAAAATTAGAAAATCAAAAAACAATCTTAAATTTAAACAACGATGATTTAACTCTTAAGAACTTTCAGGGAGATTTAGAATTAAAAAATAATCGTTTTATAATTAATGGTTATTTAAGCGGTCTTGAGATTAAAGGAGCAAAAGATATTTCTATAAGTTGATTTACTTGCCCTGTTGGGGCTGATACCTTTAAGTATGAAACCGCATATTGTCAAAATCGACCCTGAAAGGCGACACTGCATGTTTGGAGTGGAAAATATTCCCCACCAGATTTTAGAAATGTTTGAGAAGTTGATTTGAAAATAAGCAAACAATAGTTTAAACAATTTCAATTCCTTTTGCCTTTGCATAACATTGGCTGTCTATTGGATAATAATTAGTTCCACCTTTTGAATCTTCATAAACTAAAATTCTTATTTTTCCCTTGATTTTTTTCCTGCAAAAATAACATTCAAAATTACTTTTAAATTTTGAATTAAAATCTTTTTTCTCAATAACTTTTATGAGATTATTTCTGATTTTTTCAATTAAGCTTTCTCTGGTTTTTTCATATTTATTTAAAATCATTTTAAACTTAATTAAATAAATCCTTTAAATTCCGGATATTTAATCTTTTCATGATTTTTTTAATAAATATTATTAATACTAAACAAATAAGAATTCCTGCAATTAAAAATCCTATTATCTGATAATAAACAGGCAGTGAACCAGAATATGCCAAAAAAAATGAGAAGGGAATAAATCCTATGAACGACGCTAAAGTATATTTTTTCCAGCCAACCCCGCTAAAAAGCCCGATTGCATAACTCATGATGTCAATTGGAATTAAAATCCTTAGCAAAATGATTCCTATAAATAAGTGGTCTTCAAGAATTAATTTTTCTAGCTTTTGGATTTTTTGCAAAGAAACAAATCTTTTAATTAAAGGAACTCCTCCTTTTCTTGCAATAAAAAAAGCAATTAAAGAGCCAGTTGTCCATCCTGTTAAAGTCAATAATCCTGTTAAAAACCACCCAAAAAGTCCAGAAGCCAAAGGAATCACAGGCACAAATGTTACTGGGGCTAAAACAACTTCTAAAATAACTATTAAAAAATAAATCCCAATTCCAAGAAAAGTATTAGATATTAAACTTTGCAAATAAGGTAAATTTTCCTGAGTAAAATAAGAAACTATTACAAAAAGAATTAAGATAATTAAAATGCCAAATAAACTAAAAAAAGTTTTCTTTTTCATTTTTAAAAACGCCGACACCCGGAATTGAACCGGGGCACCCCGAAGGGTCCAGATATTTGCGAACAAATCAAAATGATTTCCATAGCAATCTGGTGCAATAACCGCTATGCGATGTCGGCTTATGAAATATTAGAATTACTAGTTTTAAAAAATTATGCATTGTAAAAACAGCACATCAGGAATCAATGTCGTGTTGTTCTCGCTCGTGACCCTTGTGGTTATGCCCTTTTGGTATGAGATGTCGGTTTAGATATAAAATAAATTTTAAGAATTTAAAGTTTTAGGATAGGAGGTTGTTAATAATATATCAGGGCTTTATTCTGTTCCTAATTATCTGTGCGAATATAAAAATGGGAGTTTGAGGGCAAATCATAGTTTATTCCAGAAAGATTTAAATACCTTAAATGAGGTTTATATTTACCTTAAATGAGGTTTGGAAAATGCTAACAGAAAAACAGTTGAAAATTATTGGGATATTTAAGAAAGATTTATTTACAGAATTGACTTTTAGTGAACTTAAAAAACAATTAAGAGAATCTTCAAATAGCAAGTTGCAGAGAACACTTTCAAATTTTAAAAAAGAAGGGCTTACTAATATCAAAAAAATTGGGAAATCAAATTTAATTTCTTTAAATTATGCGAATAATAAATTGTTTGATTATTTTTCAATTTTTAATTTAGAATTGTACAGAAAAAATATCCCTCTAAGTATTCTTTATGAAATTCAGGATAGTGTTCTGAGGGAAACTGAATTTTTTTGTTTAATTGTTTTTGGAAGTTTTGTTGAAGGAAAAGCAACTAAAAAATCTGATTTAGATGTTGCTGTTATCGTGGAAAATCAAGAGATTAAAAAAAAGATAATTCCAAGAGTAAATTTAGTTAAAAGAAAATCGCTAAAGGAAATAGATGCACATATTTTCACCAGGGAAGAATTTTTGGAAATGCTTGGAGATGAAAAAGAAAATCTTGGAAAGCAGATTGCAAGGAATCATTTTGTTTTTTATGGAATGATTAATTTTTATAAACTTATGTTAAGAGGAAATGCTGTCCTTAGCTAAACTTTACTTAGAAAGATCTGATAATGAAATAATATTAGCCGAGGCTATTTTTAAGATTTCTTCTAATTCTAATTTAAAAGAAAATCTTAATTTAGGTAATGAGACATTTTATTCTGCAGTTATTTCTCATTGTTATTATTCTATTTTTTATTGCGCTAAAGCTATTTTATTGACAAAAGGGATTAAGACCAAACTTCCTGAAGAGCATAGAAAAACTTTGGATGCTTTTAAAAAGTTAGTTTATTCGGGATTTGTTGATAAAAGATTATTTGAGATTTATGAGCAAGAAGTTGTAAAAGCAGAAAATTTGCTTAATATTTTTTTTCATGAAAAGAAAAAAAGAGGGTTGTTTACTTATAGAAAACTTCCTCAGGCAAATAAACCGTTTGCTGAAGAATCTTTAGACAATGCCCTTATATTTTTTAAAAATATAAATGCTATAATCAGGAATAGTAAAGATTAAATACATAAAAAACAATATAATTAAATAAAATAAAAGATGATAATTAAAAGAGGAATGGTTTTGGTGTTTTGCATGGTTTTTTTAATCAGCAGTGCTTTAGCACTGCCTATATATGTAAAACCATTAGACTGCTCAGGGAATTTACAGCCAAGCACAGCATTTAATTATGGGTTTGAGGTAAATGGGATAAATAAATGAACTTAAACGAATACAAATGAACTTGAATGAATACAAAGTTTTGGAATTGATGAATAAGTTAAAGAGACCTGTTTTTTTTAGAGAGTTGTCTAAAAAATCTGGAGTGAGTATTGGAGGAACCCAGCAAGTACTAAAGAATTATTCCAATTTTATTGAGAAAAAAACAGAGGGAAAAAACACTTATTATTCTCTTAAAAAAAATCTTGAAACTTTATATCTGAAAAAAATAATTGAACTTCAAAAAGCACAGATTTTTATTAGGAATAATCCAAAATTTAAAGAACTTTTTAATTATTTTATTGAGAATAATATTTATTGTTTGGTTTTTGGAAGCTATGCCAAAGGAAAATTCAATAAAAACAGTGATATTGATATTTTTATTCTATCATTTAAAAAACCTCCAGAACATTTGTGTCCTGTGAAAGCACATCTGATTAATCTGACAAAAACTCAGTTTGAATCTGCATTGAAAAAAAAGGAAACATTAATTAAGGAAGTAATTGATAATCATATTATTATAAATGGGGTGGATTACTTTGCCAATATTTTAGAATTATAGGAGGAAGAAATTTCAGTGCCAATTTAAACAGAATAATTAAAATAGGAATATAAAATGTTAGAAAAAATATTTACTTCAAAAACAAGAATAAAAATCATGCAGTTTTTGTTTTTTGAGAAGCAAGAAACTTATGTAAGGGAAATTTCAAAGATGTTGAACATTTCTGTTAGTGGTGTAAAAAGGGAAATAGATAATTTGAAAAAATTAGGATTGGTCAAGGAGAATAAAAAAGTTTTATTAAATAAAGAGTGTGTTATATTTGAGGATTTAAATAGTATTTTTATTAAGGTTGATTATCTTGGGTATACTATTAAAAAAGTTATGGAAAAAACTGGTGTGGAATTTGCACTTATATTTGGAAGTTTCGCAAAAGGAGATTATTCTGCTGATAGTGATATTGATTTGTTGGTAATCGGGAAAATTAAACAAGCTGAAGTATTTAAAAAATTAAAGCCAGTTGAAAGGATAATTAAAAGAGATATAAATCCGGTGATATGGGATAAATGAGAATTAAAAAGAAAAAAGAGCAGTGTTTTTGTGAAAGAGATATTCACCAATAAGATAATTATGATAAAGGGGGAAGAAAAAAATGTTCGACAAATTGTTAAGTAATGGGAAGATAAAAAAATTAACAAATAAGCAAAAGCCAGATTTTAGTTTATCTGAAAGAGATATCAAGGTTGCTAAAGAGAATTTTGAAAATGAAAATTATGATTGGGCTTTTTCAATTGCATATAATTCTGTGTTACAGGCTGCAAGAACATTAATGTTTGCAATGGGTTATAGAACCCATGGGAGCAGTCAGCATAAAACAGTATTTGAGTTTTTAAGAAGCACTAATTTAAATAAAGAGAAAGTTGATTATTTTGATAGTATTAGAAAAAAGAGAAACATGGTTGTTTATAGGGATGCTTTAATTATCTCAAAAAAAGAAGTAGAGGAGTGTATTAAAGAGGCAGGAAAATTTGTTCAGGAAATTAGAACATTTGTTCAGGAAATTAGAACAGGAGATAAAAATGAATAAAAAAACACCACTGGCGTACCCCGAAACATTTTTTTCAAAAATGTTTACTAAGGGCATAATATTTTTACTTTGCATAGTTTGTTTAATCAGCAGTGCTTTAGCACTGCCTATATATGTAAAACCATTAGACGGCTCAGGGAATTTACAGCCAAGCACAGCATTTAATTACACATTTAATTTTACAACTAATGCAGATTGCTCAGGAGTTGTCCTGACAAAGAGGTTTTGAAAATGCAAAAAGAAAAAGTTTATAAACATAAAGAGAGTGATAATAATATGATACTCCCCGGTAATCCTTCTGGGTTGCCGGATGATTTTAATGTTGTTGTTTTTATTGATAATGCTTATTTAATTCGTCTGAAAAATTATTTTTTTAAAGATAAATTTAGTTATTCTGTTAGAAATTTTGTTGAATTTTTAGCTGGAAAAAATAATTTTTTTGTTAAGAAAATTTATCTTTATGATGCTCCTCCTTTTCAAAGCAAGCAACCTGATGAAAGAGAAAAGAAGATGAGGGAGAATTATGATAAGTTTGTTTCTTTTTTTAGGAAGGAAGGGATTGTTGTGAGAGAAGGAAGAACTCAAAGATTAAAAGTAGGAGATTCTTTTATTTATCGCCAGAAAGGAGTTGATATGCTTTTGGGAATTGATATGATTGGTGTTTTGAAAGAATTTCCTAAATTAAGAACTGTTGTTTTGTTAAGTGGGGATAGTGATTTTGTTCCAGTGGTCAAAAAATTAAAATTATTTGGAATTAAAGTTGTTTTATGGACTTATTTTGAAAGGAATAGAAAAAGTGTATTTTCAAGGAGTAATTATTTAATAAATTCTATTGATGGATTTGTTAAGTTAACTAAAGAAGATTTTGAAACTTGCAAAATAGATAAATTAATAAAAACTAATAAATACAATAAATAAAATGAAAAGAGGTAATAAATTATTTTTAGCAAGTATTTTCCTAAGCATATTTTTAATCAGCAGTGCTTTAGCACTGCCTATATATGTAAAACCATTAGACGGCTCAGGGAATTTACAGCCAAGCACAGCATTTAATTATACATTTAATTTTACAACTAATACTGATTGCTCAGGAGTTGTCTTGACAAATAAATCAACTATAACAACAGGAAAAGACGGAGTGGGTTTTATTGATATAAATATTTCAGGGCTTTCTTCTGTTCCTTCTTATTTGTGTGAGTATAAAGACGGTGTTTTAAGAGAAACTCATAGTTTATCAGACCAGATTTTCAGAGATGTTTATGCAAGAGATGTGAATGTTACAGGGAATATGAGTTTAGGACAAAAAATAACTTTCGCTTTTGCAGAAACAATTGATAATATTGTAAATGGCTGGATAAGAATTACTGGAAATCTTCAGGTTGACGGGGATGTAAATATAACAGGTGGATTAAACTTAACTGGAGATTTATTTGTTGGAGGGTTTAATGTCACAGGAGATTTCATCCCATACACAGGAGCAAATCAAAATGTAGATTTAGGAGCAAATAACTTTTCAGTAAACACAAACACACTTTTTGTAGATTCAGATAATGGGCGTGTAGGCATCGGCACAACGACACCAATAGGAGCTTTACAAGTTGTACCATCATCAAATGGAGAAACAATCGTATTTGGCGACCCTTCAGATACTGGGACTTATACTGGTGGTTTTTATGTTCAAGGTACAAACGATGCAGGTGGTGGAATGGTTTTTTATAGTCGTTCTGCTGCTTTAGCTGACCCTAAAGAGATTACTGCTTTTGGTAAATTTTCTCATTATAACACTGATAATCAAGCACTTATTATGACTGGAGCTTCTACTGGATTTCAAATACTTACGGGTTTAGCAACAGCGGGGAATAGTGTTTATGATGCGACAAAGGTAAGAATGGCAATAACAAATAACGGCAACGTCGGCATCGGCACGACGAGTCCAAATGCTAAATTACAAGTAAATGGAACAATGATTATTGGAAATGCAAATATTACAACAGATACAAACGGAGATGTTCATGTATGGTAACAAATAAAGAATTAAAATTCATATTGCAGGAAGGAGAAGGTTTGAAAACTGTGGGAGAAACTGTGGAGAAAACTGTGGGAGAAATTCTTGCCTTAATTAATGAAAATCCAAAAATAACACGGGATGAAATCTCTGTAAAAACAGGAATTACAGTAAGGGGTGTTGAATGGAATTTGGCAAAGTTAAAGCAAAAAGGTTTATTAAAAAGAATTGGCTCTACAAAAGCAGGACATTGGGAGGTAATAAAATGAATAAAAAAATATTTTTGATGGTTTTTATTTGTTTGGCTGTTCTGAGTTTGTCAGTTGTGTCAGCAAAGGACTTTGTTGTGAACAAAAGAATTTGTAAAGATGAAATGGAGAAAATAAAAAATGAGAACAAGGGAGGTTTGTCTAATAATATGGACTTAAGTCTTTAAAATGGGACAAAATGATACAAAAAAAATATTGAAAATTTATTTTGAAAATCCTGGAAAAAAATTTACAGTTAGAAAGATTTTTAGTCTGACTAAGATTCCAAGAGCCACTGTTCATAAGAAAATAACAGAAATAAAAAATAAGGATTATTTTAATGATGAACTTTTTTTTAAGATAAAGAAAACGAATTATTATATTGAAGAGATATTTTCATCAGGACTTATTCGTTTTTTGATTGATGAACTAAGTCCTTCATTAATAATATTATTTGGAAGTTTTAGAAAGGGAGAATCTAACAAAGAAAGTGATATTGATTTGTTTGTTGAGAGTCCTATTAAAAAGGGTATCAGTTTGAAGAAGTTTGAGAAGAATATTGGTCATAAAGTTGATTTGTTTGTCGAGACAAACATTAATAAATTAAATAATAATTTATTTAATAGTGTTGTTAATGGAATTAAATTATATGGGAGTTTTAAAATAAAATGAGGGATTTAATTAGCTGGGATGTTTGTGAAAAAAATTTTATTAAAAAAGTTGAGGTTGATATGGAAAGAATTGAATCAATAAAAAAAATAGCTTTGAAAAGATTTGAAAAATTAAAAAAGGATAATTTTTCTAAAGATGAGATTTCGTTTTTGATTGAGGATTATTATGAAATTATAAAAGAATTTTTGGTGGTTTATCTTTTAAAGAATGGAATGAGGTCGCAAAATCATCAGTGTCTTATATCTTATTTTTCTAAAATGCATCCTGAACTTGAAAATGAGGCTGATATAATTAGTCAGATGTGTTTTTTTAGAAATAGGTTGGGTTATTATGGAGAAAGTGTGCCTGTTGAATTTTATCAAAGTAAAAAGGAGGAGTTTGATAAAATTGTCAATCTTTTATCAGATTTAGTCAATGAATAGAAAATTAATTTTCCCCCAAGGGATACCCAAAGGGCACGAGAACCTGCTGAAGCAGGTGACTCCTCAAAGGATGACACTGCTGTGCCTAATTTTCTGTATATTATTAGTCCTTACTTCATTTGTTTCAGCAGAAAAAACCTGGAGTTTTCACAATCATAGTTTAGGCAACTTTGCAGAAACAAAAGAAGCAAAGATGAATCCTGAAAAAATTGAATTAGACATTTTCAGGAGAGAACAACAGGAAAAAAAGTTCTCTTTAAATGTCAGCAATGATATTGACTTGGTCGGGAATATAACTACAACAGACACAGGTTTCTTCAAATATTTAGGAAGCCTGGCAAATAGAAATGAGGTGTTGAAATGGTGAATGGAAAAGTTTATAAATTAGTTGTGCCTAATATTCCCAGAATATTCCCTGGTGATCCTACGGGGTTGCCAGATGATTTTTTTCTTTTGAATAATTTTTATGCTGGAGGTTTAAAATGAAAAAAGAAAAAGTTTATAAAGACGTGAAGAGTAAGAATATTAACATGCTCCCTAGTGATTCTGTTGAGTCACTAGATGATTCCTTAATTAAAAAGACAATAGTTTTTATTGATGCTGGTTTTTTATCTAAATTAAGCAGATATTTTGGAAAAGGGAAATACCTTATTTATAATATAATAAAATTTTCAGAGAATATTAGCAAAAAGCATACTCTTAAATGTGAAAAGATTTTTTATTACACAGCTCCCCCATTTCAATCACATAATCCTTCTCGGGAAGAAAGAACAAGAAAAGATAAATATGATAGTTTCATCAAAAAATTATCTGAAAATTCTAAAGTTATAATCAGGGAGGGGAGATGCCAAAAAATTGTTTCTTCTAAAAAAATTAAATTTACGCAAAAAGGAGTTGATACTTTAATGACAATGGACTTAATGTCTGTTCCACTTAAATATTCTAATATCAAAAAAATAATTTTAATTGCCTGTGATAGTGATTTTGTTCCTGTGATAGAGCAATTAAGAGAATTTGGATTAAAAGTGGTTCTTTGGACTTATTTTACCAAAAGAAGAAACACTAATTTTTCCAGAAGTTTTCATTTAATGAATATTGTGTCTGAATATATTAGATTAGATAAGCAAGATTTTAAAGATGCTAAATTGGAAAATAAAAAGGAAAAAAGAGGTGAAAAATGAAAAATAAATTATTAGTTATTTTGGTTTTTGGGATAATTTTGTTTAGTTTGTCAGTTGTTTCAGCAGAAAAAACCTGGAGTTTTCACAATCATTCTCTAAATGTCAGCAATGATATTGAATTGGCAGGGAATCTAACACTCGGGCAAAAAATTACTTTCGCTTTTGCAGAAACAATTGATAATATAGTAAATGGCTGGATTAGAATTACTGGAAATCTTCAGGTAGATGGAGATGTAAATATAACAGGTGGATTAAACTTAACAGGGGATTTATTTGTTGGAGGGTTTAATGTCACAGGAGATTTCGTCCCATACACAGGAGCAACGTCTAATCTTGTTTTAGGAGCAAACAACTTTTCAGTAAACACAAACACACTTTTTGTTGATTCAGATAACGGCAACGTCGGCATCGGGACTACGAGTCCTTTATGGAAATTAGACATTTCAAACTCAACACAGGGAATAATCATGA
>CBDVES010000018.1:0-9632 GCA_965373065.1 uncultured archaeon
GTATTTTAACTGGTCCTTCTCCTCTGGAAAAACTCCCTGTTAAAATTATTGATAGTATCTCTGGAATTTCCCTCCTAATTTCTTTGCAGATAACCTCAACATCTTCTTGAATTTTTTTGTCAGCTTCTTTTGATGTAGTGTATTTCATTTTCTCCTCCCAAAATCCATCAAATGACCAACAACTGCCTTAACCCCTCGCACATTCATTTTAAAATCCTCCCAGCTTTTCAAACTCTTTTTCATTCTTTGATAAACATAAGAAGGAGTTAAAAAAACTGTGTAAATCTTCCCGCAAACTCCTGCGACTTCTTTTGGTTTTGAATCTTTTGTTTTTAACACTGGCTCTCTTTGGTCAAACCTATTATAATTTAATGGGTCAAACAAGAACCAATTCTTTTCTTTTGCCTCTTTCCACAAAGGTGTTCCAGGATAAGGAATTAAAACAGTTGCCTGAAGCAAATCAGCTTTACCAGTTTGCATTAACATTTTAGCCAACTCAAAAGTTTTCAAAGCATCTTGTTTTGTCTCCCAGGGATATCCCACAATCATTGTAAGATGAACTGTCAGACCAGCATTTTGAGCCATATTACACCCGTCAATTATATCCTGAACTTGAATACCTTTATTAAGATAATCAAGAGTTTTTTGGTTTGCTGATTCAAGACCAAACTTTAAAAGCCGAAAACCAGCTTTTTTCATAAGATTATAGTCTTCTTGTTTTAATGCCCCAAACCTCATGTTACACGAATATTTTATTTTTTTATTATAACCTCTTTCGATTAAACCATTGCATAAATCTCTCAGCCATTTTCCAGTCATTAAAGTTCCTGAATCATCAAAAATTTCTTCTGCCCCATATTTTTTAATTAACATTCCAACTTCATCCAAAACATTTTTTACACTTCTTACTCTAAATTTCGGAAACAGCGTCGGCCATGAACAAAACTTGCACTTGCCCCACCAACAATCTCTCCCAGACATAATATAAAAATATGGTTCTCTGATAATGTTATATTCTTTCTTATAAAGTTCCCATTTTGTCAAATCTCTGTCAGGAAAACCCGCATCATCAAGATTGTGATTCAATTGAAATTTCCCGGAATTAATTATTTTCTTAGCTTTTCTGTAATAAATTCCTTTTGAAACTTTTCTTTTCTTTTCTAACCAGTCAACTAAGTCAGAAGCCATAAAATCAAAATCCCCTCCGCAAAGAACAAAATCTGCTTTGGAGTTTTCCATTGTTTCTTTTGGAAGCGCAGTTACATGATCACCCACAATAGCTATTTTCATCTTGGGAAAGATTTCTTTAAGTTTATCTATAGTTTTCCAATGCTGTTTAATCACAGGAGTCTTTGTTTCAAAAATAAATAAATCAAAATTATCTTTTTTTATAATAGCAATAAATTCATTCCAACTAATTTTTTCTGCAACACAATCTAACCATCTAGCATCATGTCTTTTTGCCTTCAACATTGTAGCAGCAGTTCCCATCACAACAGGATAAAAAAAACTTGGATTACTAAACCACTGAAACTGGCGATTCTGCCCAAGAGTAGCAATACCTTTTTTAGATTCTGTAGGAGGATAACCTATTAATATTTTCATTTTTTCAACTTCTCCAAATAACCATAAACCATTCCCGCCCCATAACTCATATGGATTATGAGATAGATAAAAGGCAGAAAGAAAATTGCTTTATAATCTTTATTCTTTATTGAATCATATATTGAGAATAATAAATTAAAAATAATATATGCAAATAATGGAACAAAAAATAAAAATCCAGCATTATCAATTCTCATGTTTCCAGCATTAATAACACTCCCGGTTATTGAAGGATTAATAATAATTGTGGACAATAAACTAATTAAATAAATTAAAAAAATACTTGGGACAAGAAAAAAAGGCATTTTAATTGTGTTGATAAAAGATTCTTTTGCAGGTCTGACTTTTCCATAATTAAATATTTGTTTTGCCATTCCTCTGATTGTTGGTCTTCTTCTGTGATATAATATCATATTTGGGGAATATGCAACTTTAAATCCCTGTTTTTTTGCATCCTCAATAAATTTTGGGTCTTCACCTGGAAATAATCTTGGGTCAAAATTTATTTTTTCCATGACCTCTTTTTTGCACAAAAGATTTGCAGAAGTAAGTGCAGTTTCATCAACATCGAGATTTTCTTTTTTTATAGAATATCTATGAGATATTTTCCATGCCCCGAATTTAGAACTAAGTGCATAACCAGAAATTTTTGCAAAACCTTTTTCATCTTTTGGGGTTAATTGAGGTCCCCCAACAATATCCACTTCTTTATTTTTTTCAAAAAATTCTTCTGCATTTTTTAGATAATCTTCATCTAACACAGCATCGTCGTCTAAAAATGCTATTATTTCTCCCTTTGATTTAGATGCTCCTTTATTTCTATTTTCCGAAGGGTTTGTTCCCTTAACAACTACAACATGAAACTCTGATTTAGGATAATCTAATTTTTTAATAGATTCTATTATCTCTGCATCTCTTTCAGGCGCCACAGGAATTACTAATGAAAATTTCATAGATTATAATAAATAAAAGAGGTTTTAAAGATTTATGAAGTTTTATTCTTCTTCTAATCTTTAATTCTGGAACTTATTTTTTCATAACCAAGAATTAAAATTAAATTAGTAATATGGTCTATCGCCCCAATTTTTCCAAAATATTTTGCTCTTTTATCGTCTTCAAAATTTCTATGCTGTCTTATAGAACTCCTTAATGAATTGCTAATTGTTTCTGAATTCTCCCTTGAAATATCTTCTAAAACACTATAGCTTCTTGCAAATTCATATTTAGAATGTCCATCCTGAACACAAAGCCCTCCTAAATAAGGAAAATTATTTTTAATTGAATTAAAAAATTCAAGTGCCATTTTATTAGCATTTATTTTTAGAGGTGTAAAAGCAATCCCAAAACAAGCACTAGCATTCCATACTTCAAGAGCATCTATATCTTCTAAGGTCTCTTGGTTTTTACTTAGATATCCTCCAATGCCTTCAAAATAAAAAGGATGGTCTACAACAACAATGCCATTATTGTCTCTTATTCTTTTCACTGTTTCTTTAATAGGTTCTCCAGAAGGAAGATTAAGATCTTCAGGCAAAGCTAGACTAAGTAAATGTCCCTCTTTTGTTGGAATCTCCTGTCCCCGAATAAGTGTAATTTCTTTTTCAGGAACATAAACAGCATTTCCTAAATTTTCTCTGCTATAACCTTTTAATCTAGTAATAGCTTCATATCTATTATCCTCAAAATTAACTAATCCGACAATTCCCCCTTTGCCTAATCTTTTATGCGCAGTATTTACTATATTGTTAAAATCATTTTCTTTAATTTTACTTGGAGTTCTCCAATGTTCATGTAGGTCTGCTTTGATTTTTTTCAGATAATCGCCTGTTTCTACAACTTTTTCCATATCTTCAGCATAACTATCTATAGACAACGGATACATTTTTTTGCCAGGAGCATATTTATCTAAATATTCTTTGTGATGTTCTTCTGTAAATTCCATCTTTTCTTTCTTAAAGATTACTCCTTCTTCAAAAATATTTCCAAACTTTAATAAATCATGAAGAGGATCTTTTTCCTTAAGAGTTTTGTAAGATTTAATTGCTTTAGACTCTGCTCTTTGACGATCCCATTCAATATCATTTTCAAATGCAAAACTCATTTTTATTTCAATAAATTTGAAAATAAACTATTTAAATCTTTCTTTTGCTACCATTATAAAATTAAAACACTAAATAAAATCAGAGATTAAATATAACCTTTGTCAGCCCAATAAGAATAATCTTTTTTTAATTCTTTTAATTTTGGGTCATCAGAAAATCCAAATGGCTCAAAAAAAGTAGCTCTGAAAACCATACCCAAAACATAAAAAGGCAATTCCATAGGATTGAAATCTCTAAAACTCTCTTCATCCAATTTCTTAACCTCACTACGAGTATAATTTCTCTGAGACAATTCAAACATTTTTCTTCTAAACTCAAAACCTTCATATATGCTACTTTTAGTAAAATCAAACAAATTTAATCCCATAAAGAATCTTCTCACAAGAAGTTTTTAAATCTTTCTTTTAACTCCTTTATCATTAAGACAACTAAATAAAATCAGAAATCTTGTGTCTTACTTCAATCCAAATCATCCATCCTGCTAACAAAACAGCGTCGATTATCGGGATTATTGATTCTTGAAACATTTCTGGTAATTTTTTAATCAAATCAAACCCAAAGCCGTACATTGAAAATGGATAAAAAGGAATAATTTTGCCAACAATAATTCCATCAAGAATTAAATGAGTGGCTGTAGCAAAACAAATAACAAAAAAGATAGTTGATAATTTTAGTTTATGTTTGCCAAGTTCTTTGTTTCTTGTTCCAATAAACAGCAAACCTAAAATCAGAAAAATCAATGGAAAAAATAAATTATGAAAAAATATTCTATGACTTGGAAAATCAAAATTAAACAACATCATTCCATAATAAATAACATAATCCAAATCAATTAATAATCCTCCTAAACCCGCAATTAAAACATAGTGCAGGGGAAATTTTGCCTTGTCTCTTTTTCTCAGATAAAAATCTCTAAATAAGGCAACTAAAATTGCTGGAATCAAAAAATGAGTTACTGCTTGCGGCATATTTTTTATAAGATAAAGAGATTTTTAAATCTGACTATTTGATTTTTTAACTCAATGAAATTTCCATTTTTCAGGCAATTTTCTATAAATCCTTACAATAAAATTAAAAGGAGAATGAATTAATCTTAATCTAATAACTGACAAAAGCACTGTTATCGGAGTTTTTTTCAAATTTATGTTTGAACCTTTTTCATCATGCCATTCTGTAGGGATTGATTTAATCTTAACTTTTTCTCTTCTTTCATAAAATAAAAAATCCACATCAAAGCTCCATTCACTTGCCCCAAGTTTTGGAAGCACTTTTACAATCAGATCTTTTCTGAATAATTTTGCCCCACATTGAGTATCCCGATGATTTAAAAAAAACAAACTCCTAATAATAAAATTCCCTCCTTTACTTAAAACTTTTCTCACAAAAGTTCTTGAGCTTACTTTGCTTCTTTTATCCCATCTGTTGGCAATTACTCCATCAGCATTTTTAATATGCCTGATTAAACCATAAAAAGCATTTGGAGGTGTAGCCATATCTGCATCCACAAAACCAATCAATTCAAAATCTTTTTTTAAAGCTTCTTTAAATCCTTCCATAATCGCAAAACCCTTGCCCCCCTGCTCAAAATCCAAAAAATTTATCTCTTTAAACTTGTTCTGAAACTCTTTAACAACACTTAATGTATTATCTGTGCAGGCATTTAAAACAACAAGAAGTTCAACAATCTCTTTTTTCTCTCTAAAAAATTCACAATACTTTTCCAACATCCTTCCAATTCGCTTTTCCTCATTATGGGCAGGAATTATAATTAATACTCGTCGCATTAATTTTCTTTCTCATTAAAACTTAAAAGTATTATTGTGAATGAATCTCTATTATGAATTATCTTTTTTCCAAATTAAAAAGCTTCCTATAATTGCCGGAAGAATGCCCATAAATAAACTTATCATTGACATAGAGAAAACTTTGGTTGCCCCAACTCCAAATAATCCAAATAAACTAATCATTGTGGCTTCTCTTGTCCCTAATCCGCTGATAGTTATGGGAATCTGACCCACAAGAGTTGCTATTGGCAAAATTGCTAAAAAATAGAAAAAAGAAATATTAATCCCAAGCGAGACTCCTATAAAAAATGTTATAGTATACAAAACAATCCAGTTTACTATATTAAATAAAAAGAACAAAATAAAATGTTTTTTCTCTGGCATATCTTTGTAAAACGCATAAAATCCTTTCTTTACTTTTGTTTTCATCTTCTTCGGGACAAAGCCATAAAATATTCGCATTACTTTTTTGCTTCTACTCTCATCACGAAACATAAGCAGGGCAGATACAAGTAAAATAAGTCCAAGAATTGCAAAGTAAAAATAATTTATTGAACCCAAACTAAATGTAAATGAAAACACTACTGCAAGAAAACCTAATGAACACAAATCAAGAACTTTATCCAAAACATAGTTGCTAACGCCTTTGCCTAAACTATTTTTATTATATTTTCTTAAATATTCTGACCGAACAATACCCCCAATTTTAGAAGGTGTAATAAATCCATAAAACACCCCAATTAAATTTATCTTAAATGCCTGATAAAATGGAACTTTAATTTTTTGTTTGCGGGCAATAATAAACCATTTTAATGTTCCGGTAATGAGGGATACAAAGACAAAAAACAAAGCTACCAATAAAAAAAATAAATTTGCATGACTTATCTCCTGAATAGTTTGCGAGATTCCAATTTTTGTTAAAATGTAAATAAACAAACCTATTCCGATTATTGGAAGGTATTTTTTAATTTTCATCAGAACACTGTTCCTCCGAACAAGACAAACCCTAAAATTATTATAAAAATTTGGAAAATATTTATTGCATAGACTACATCAGTTTCATAAACTTTTTTATTTTTCTTAATTTTTTTAAGCAAGTAAATAGCTACATGCTCTAATCCATAAAATTTCTGATAAGGCATTGCTAAACTTCCATCTTGATTGACTTTTGCAAAACTTTGTTTCTTTAATTTTCCCCTTGATTTTAATCCAACTTCAATTATATATGGAATAAAAAAGAAAACCGCAATTTTTTCCATGTTGCCAAGAATGGCTGTGATGGCAATTAATGCTCCAACAGAGTAAGTAAGAATATCTCCTGGGAAAACTTTTGCAGGATATTTACTGAATATATAAAAAGCAATCAAACAAGAAACCATAATCAATGAAATTAATCCCAGCCAACTACTTCCAGTCAACCATGCAACTAACGACAAAGCAGATAAAATTAAAATTCCCTGACTTGTTTCAAGACCATTGTATCCTGCCAAAAAATTAAAAGTTGTCGACGCTCCAACAATGCCTAAGGGGATAAAAAACAAGGGATAAAGCAACCCAAAATCTATTCCAATCATAATTGATTCACCTGCATTAATAACTGCTAAAGGAATTGACGCAATTAAGAGAAGCATTAATCTTGACCTTTTTGACAATCCTCCTTTTCTCCATCCAAGAAGGTCATCTATAAATCCAACAAATCCGATTATTAATACAGAAGTAAATAATGCAAACATCTCAATAAATTTAGTCATATCTTGAATGTAAAATGTTTTTATTGCAATATAAACCAAAAATCCTATCATAAACCCAAAGATAACCCCAACACCTCCAGAACCGGCAATTTTTTTTGTTCTGTCTCTTTTATGCATATCCTCCCAAACAAGTCCTATTTGTTTTGCTTTCCTAATCCAAAAAGGAGTAAAAAAAAGAGTAGTAAAAAAACCCAAAGCCAAACAAACAATAAGTAATTTTTCCATAAATCATTGTAGACATTTTCTCTTTTAAATATTACTTATTTTAAATCACAGTTCCCAATCCAAGTACTTGGTCTGATCTCTGTCCAGATATTCTTCTTTTATCTCTTCCTCTCCAGTATATTCAATTTCCCAAATCTTAATCGGTCCTTGAACTCCATTATAAAATACAAAATCCGGGAGAGTCATGCCCTGGGAATTTAAATTTTCAATTATTAAATTTTGTTCTGTATGCACTAATTTAAAATTAGGGAAATTATCAAACGGATCATCTAAGATATATTTTTGAGCCAGCATGCCCCTCATAACTCTTGGGCTTAAGAACATAATGCTTCCCAAAGGATTTGCCTGGATTCCTTGACCTGAATTAATTATTCTTGGAAAAACAAATGCTGTGGCTTCCATGCCAGAACCAAAGTCAAAAAACTCTCCCCCAACAGATGCATATCTAAGTGGAATTGTTTGCTGGCTTCCTTGGTATGCAATTATAGCAGATGGTTGCAGTAATCTGTCTTGTTCAAAAGTAAATAATATCGCCCCAACTCCTGATTGCCCTGCAGGAAAAAGGATTTGTTTACTGTCTTTATCAATAATCAAATCTTCATCAAGAGGGATTCCTCCACGATAAACATAAATAGTTGTGTTTTTAGTTTCCTGAGTGGCTGATTCATCCAGGTCCAATGTTTGTATCCAGGAATATCTGTCATAATTTTTATCAGACCCAATACTTGAGAATGCCCCATATTTTCCTATGTCGCTCGAATCAATTAAAAAATGAGTTGTATTATGGTTGTATAAAAATTCCAAAGCATCTTTCTGGTTATCTCCTGTAAGAACTAATCTTCCCATCCAATAATTCCAAAATGTAATTGCATTTCCTCCGTCGAGAACTGTTCCCCTTTTTCCAATGCTTTGCACCCAGTATCCATAATCCCACCAATGACCAAATACAGGTCCAATGTATGTTGTTTCAGTGATTATCGGCTCAGGAGTATTTTCTCTTACCCATGACATTGCTTTTTGCCATTGCTGATTATAAATTGAAGGAACCATTGAATATGACTGGGATTTAATAGAAGTATAATAACTCCAAAAAATAAATACACTTGAAATTAAAATTAAAATAACAATCACTCCTAAAACCATTTTTCCTGTTTCATCTTGAACTTTTTGAAATTTGTCAATTGAATAATAAATTAAATAGGCAAGAAAGATTGGTGCAATTGGTCCCAACATCATAATCAGTCTTACTGCCCCTCTCGCACTAAAAATCGCAAGCAAAAGAAAAATCAACAAAAATAAATATTCATATCTGATTTTTTCAAAACTTTTATTATCTTCTTTATGATATTTCAAATATATTTTTATTAAAACTCCCAGGAACAATAAAACTACTCCATAATAAACTGTTTTGCTGATAAAATTCTCTCCATTAAAGATGCTTGATCCAGAATACCTTGAGAAAATCATTCCCATTAAAAGTAAAACATACAGTCCAGTTAATATCCAGGCATCTTTTTTATGAATGTATTTTAGCATTCTCCTAAACAATACAATTGAACCTATGATAAATGCCCAGAACATAAGTGGGAGACCTTTAATAAAAGGACCAAAACTTGCCCCCCATTCTGTGAAATATGGCTGTCGATTTTCCGCAACAGTTGTATTCCATCTCCCAACAACTGGTTTGAATATTGATTGGTGAATCGCTTCAAACTTACTCATAATAAATGATGGTCCAAAAATAATCAACACCAAAGTAGTGATTAAAATTAATGCTACAATAATCGAAATTATGTTTTTAGGAAGTTTGGTTTTAGAAAATATTTTGTGTTGAGAGATTTTTGTATTCCATAAAATAAAATGAGTCAAGATTATTAAAAAGATTAAAAAAGCCAAGCCAGAAGATATTGAAGTTAACATGCCCGCAAAACTAAATCTGCCGGAGATTAATGGAGTGGCAATTAATGGAATCAATATCCACGAAGAGTATATTAGAAATTCTTTTTTGTGAACTTTGTTTAAAATAAATGCAATAAAAGTTGATAGTGCAACTGAAATATAAATAAAAATAACCCCCCCCCAGATTAAACCCATGATCATAGTTGAAATACCAGACAATATTCCAAAAATTATAGGTGATGTTAATTTTTCTGATTTCGACGCCT
>CBDVES010000019.1:0-9482 GCA_965373065.1 uncultured archaeon
CTGGCAAAATTATCGGGCTTTTACATGTGAGAATCCAGGAACAATAAGTTCAAGCTGCAGTATAAATATAAATCCTGTTTTAGTTACAGAGTGTGATGATTCTTGTATTGACGGGGCTTGTGTATCAATAACCTGCTATAATAATGCAGAATGCGACGATGTTAATTCATATATTTATGACCAATGCATAAATCCAGGAACTGTGAATTCTTATTGTTCGCATGAAACAATACAATGTCTTGACAACTCTGATTGTGATGATTCCAATCCAAATACTTTAGACACATGCAACTTTCCCGGGACAATTGAATCTTATTGTTCGCATGAAGGAATAACCTGCTCTCAAAATAGTGACTGTGGTATTGACGGATGGTTAGGAGATTTGTTTTGCAATGGTCCTGCGAATAATGATATTTGGAGAAACTACAGAAGCTGGACTTGTGAAAATCCCGGGACCACTTTAAGTTCCTGCTCCCAAACAATAGCACCTGCTTTAGTTACTGAGTGTGATGATACCTGCATAGACGGAGCTTGTGTATCAATAACCTGTTATGATGCTAGTGATTGCGATGATGGAAATTCTGCCACACTTGATTATTGCAACAACCCAGGCACTATTGAATCCTACTGCTCACATGAAGGTGCATTATGCTCTAATGATAATGATTGCGGGAGTGACAGATACATAGGAGGATTATATTGCAAGACAGATGATATTTACAGAGATTTTATGAGTTTTGTCTGCAGTAATCCATCTGCTCCTGAGAGTTTTTGCAGCAATAACATAGAGGGCATTTTTCTTTTTGTGTGCGAGTATGCATGTGCAGATGGTTTTTGCATTCGGTGCAATGAAAATCCAGATTGTAATGATGATGACTTAACAACAAAAGATATATGCTGGTTTTCAGGGACAATAGATGCTTTTTGCACACATGAGCATATTGGTTGTTTTGAAGACGCAGAGTGCGGAGATAATGGGTTTATTGACCTGCCTTATTGCACAGGAAACAATGTATTTCAAGATTACAGAACTTTTGATTGTGTGAATAAAGGAACAGTCGGCAGTTATTGTGATGCTGATATTGAAACTATGTTAATTGAAGAATGTGGATATGGTTGCAGTGATGGAAGCTGTGTAGGAGGAGTTCATGATGTGGCTTTAGTTGATTTTCCTGATTCAATTGAAGGAATAAGATTAGAGTATACAAACGGAACTTATATTCTTGCAGACCCTGCTATTTTAATTTGCGACGAAATTATTAAAGCAAAAGTAAAAATTGAAAACCAAGGAGATTATTTTGAAAATATAATTTTAACAGGAAATTTAAACGGAGATTTTTTCTTATTAAATGATATTCCAGATTTAACTCCTGGAGATTCAACATACAGGATTTCTTTGTCGCCTTATATTACTTTACCGTCTGTAGAAGGGATTTATAACATCACAATAGAAGCAATAATTCCTGCTGATAAAAATCCAACAAATAATTTTGCTGTAAGGCAGATAGAAATAATCTGCCCTGAGTGTTTTGCAGACGAGGATTGTGCTTCTGATTATTATACAGATAATTATTGTGAGGGAAATAATGTTTACAGAGATTTGCATGATTTTTCCTGTGTAAATAATTTTTGTGAAGAAAGTATAATTCAGGAACTTGTTGAAGAGTGTAGTGATGAATGTGTTGATGGAGAGTGTGTGGATATTGAGTGTTATAACGACGCTGAATGTGATGATTCTGATTTATATACATATGACCAGTGCAATAATCCTGGAACAGAAAATTCTTATTGCAGTCATACGCTTATGAATTGTATAACGGATAATGACTGCGGCACAACAGGATTTATAGGAGAAGAATATTGTTTTGAAAATGATGTTTATAAAAATAATCAAACTGCTGTTTGTGTAAATTCAGGAACAATCTGGAGCTATTGTGATGTTTTTGTTTTCCCAACATTAATAATTGAATGCGGGGAGGATTATTGTGATGCATGGGAAGATAATTATTGCAAAGATGATGATGTGTGGCATTCCCGAACTTGTTATGAAAAGGGATGTCTTGATAGCAGTTGTTTCACTGACTTTTCTTCACAAGAAGAATTAGTTGAGGAGTGTGCACATGGCTGTGAAAATGGGGAATGTATTTTTGAATGTATAGAAGATTCTGATTGTGAAAATACAGAATGTGATTATTTAGATGGTTGTTATGATAAAATTTATAGAGATTATCATGATGTTGAAAATAATTGTATAAATAATGAATGCGAGGAAAATGAATGTGTTGATTATGATGAAGAAATATGGGAAGCAAATCTTATAATTGATGTAACTTATTTTGGGAATTATGGATCAGGGGCTGATATGAGTGATGATATTTATGTTGGAGATTCATTATTTGGAACAGATTATGTGGTTATTCCATTAACTTTTGAAGGAGAACCAATAATAGATCCTTTTGTTTCTGATGATGTTCCGGGATTAAGTGTTTTAAGAGGTGAGGACGAAAATGGAAGCTATGTAGATATAAGTGCTTATGGGCATAACAGTGTAAGTACAAGAGAATCAATAAAACTTGATGTTGAATTTGGTAATTCAGTTATTTTTAATGTTGTAAATGCGAAAGAAGGAGCATACGAAAATCCGCAGGAAGATGGTTGTGGGATAATAGAAGGAAATCCTCAGTCAGATAATCCGGGAAATGATGAATACAATTTAGACATTGGAAAAACAGAAGGAAGTTTATGCAGTATTACTAATACACACACAGACAAAGTAAGAATATATTATGAATGGATTGGGTGCGGCGCAGACTTTATCTGCGGCAATAATATTATAGAGCCAGGAGAAGAATGCGATGAAGGAATAAATAACAGTGATGAGCCTGGTTCAACTTGTTCAAGTAATTGTGAATTAAGAGACATTTGTGAAAATGCTGATTTAGTTGTTGAGTTAGATCCAAACTTGTGGGTTGTCGGGGAAAATTGCCATAATTCAGGACATGTTCAGGATAGTGTTTATGTGAATATTCCATGGACAGTTCAGGGAGAAATTTATGGCAGATCTTCAAGAGGAAATCCAGAGCAATCTCAAACTAATGAAGTATTTTATTTAAGTGTAAATTGTTTTGACGGTCCTGTTTCTCAGGATGATTCAGACCCGGGTGCAATTACTACAAGGTTTGAAAATTTGGGCAGTTTTCATTTCAACAGCGGATTGCAGACAATTTATATGAATACTGCAAGTGTTTGCCCGCCAGATAACACTGCCGGCAGCGTCGGACTTGATTTATTATGTATTTATCTGGATGAACCTATCCCGCCAGAATGTGTGATTGATGAGGATTGTGGGGATGATTATTATTCTGATAATTATTGTGATGGAGATAATGTTTACAGAGATTTGCATGATTTTTCCTGTGTAAATAATTTTTGTGAAGAAAATATAATTTTAGAACTTGTTGAAAAATGCAGTTATGGTTGTGAAAATGGAGAGTGTATTACGCCTATTTGTCAAATGAGAACTTGGTCATCAGAATTTGTGGAAAGTGGATGGACAATTGAAGATAATTATAAGGATTATCCACAAACATATGCTTTACATTTAGATACATGTCCTATATCAGCACATGCAATTTCTCCTTTGTTTTCAGATTTTACTGAAGACATGGAGCACACAATTACATTTAAAACAAGAGGCGGCACAGATAATATTGGATGCTCAAGAGCAGAAGGTCAGGTAATGGTATATGACAATGCTGACACACTGATTTTTCAGTCAGAAAAATTTCGGCCATCAGCATGTGGTTATTATGATGAAAAAAGTTATAGTTTTACAAGAATTCCGTCAAAAATAAAATTTACAGGATATTTTGCAGGAATTTCAAATGGTCAGTGGAATGGGCATATTTTCTTTGATGATGTTTCGATTTTCAACGAAGCATGCGCAATTTGATTGTTCTGGCAATTTACCCTCCTGTTGATTATTCATATAATTAAATTACCGACGAAGAATTTATTAGTTTTTATTAAATTATATATCTTTGTTTTAAAAAGTAGTAAACAATCTTTAAAAAAGAATTTTTATATTACTTAATATGAAAAAGAAAAGTGGTGTATTAATTTTATTTTTAGTAATTTTTTTATTTAATTTTGTTGCTGCTTCTGATGTTGCTTATGTTGTAAAAAATCCTGCTCGTGCTGATTCTGGTTTTGTTGACGCCTTTAATGAGATGAATTTAGAAGTTGATTTAATTAAAAATACTGAAATTTATTCTGTTGATTTTTCAAAATACAAATTTATTTTTGTTGGGGACCAGAGATTCAGGAATTCAAAAAATATTCCTGTGAATAATTATCCAAGTGTAATTGCGAACAGATATTACGGCGAGGAGTTTGGATTAACAAACAGGGGAGGGATTTCCAAATTAACATCAAACTCTCCGCTTAAAATTAAAAAAGAAGGGGAGATAATTCAGGTTTATGACAGAGCAAGTTTTAGATTGGGAACAGTTAGTATTCCTTATTATTATTTATCAAACAGATACAAAGAAGAAAATATGAAGACAGTTGCAACAACTTCTGTTGGATATGATAAGGAATTAGGCGATGTAATTTCTTATTCAACGCAGGGAGCAAATAAATGTTTTTTCGGAATTACTAAAACTAAATATTGGACAGAAGATGCAAAAGAATTATTTAAAGAATGCGTGGAGTTTGTAACAGGCGAAGAAAGACCAGAAAGTTTTTGCGGGGACGGAATTTGTGATGCAGAAGAGGATTGTTTAATCTGCCCAGAGGATTGCGGAGAGTGTGCATCTGTTTGTGGAAATGAAGAATTAGAAGAAGGAGAAGAATGTGATGATGGAAATTTAATAGATGGTGATGGGTGTTCTTCAAATTGTGAAATTGAGGTTGAAGAAACTTTTTCTATTAAAATAAATGAGTTTGAATCAAATCCTTTATTAGAAAGTGAGTGGATTGAATTGTATAATCCAAATACATTTAAGGTGGATATTAGTGGTTGGAAAATTTATGATGGCTTAGCTAGTGAGCAATTAAGACACACAATCCCTTCTTTAACTATATTAAATGAAAATGATTTTTATGTTGCTGATGTTTCTGGATTAAATAATGCTAATGAATTTGTAATACTAAAAGGTGATTCTGACACACAGATAGATCAAACTCCAACATTTGCAGATAAGGAGAAGGATGATAAAACATGGCAGAGAATTCCAGACGGAAGTGATACATGGGAATTTAAAGCAACCACAAAAGGTGCCGAAAATCTATAACTAAATTTCTTTCATCAACAAAAAGTAATAACAAAAAATATATTCTCCGACGGCAAAATGCTTATATAGGGTGTTACTTCTAAAGAATTATGATAAAAAAGAAGCCAGACATTTTGGTTGCAATTTTAATTGGATTTGTTTTAATTAATTCTATTTATATCTCGGCAATTACCGGCTCAATGGGAAATGCAAGAATGATTCTTTATCCAGAAGTAAATGGCTGGTTTACAACAACAATTGAAAAAAGCATCTTAGTGAAAAATGTAAATGATGTTCCGATAAATATAACTTTAACTGCAGACAAAGAAGGGGAAGAATTTTTAGAAGTTCTTGATGATAATTTTATCTTGCAGCCAAACACTGAAAAAAAAGCAGAGTTTCTTGTGAAGGTGAAAAAAGAAGGAACATATGAAGGAAGAATTAATGTGTTTTTTTCGCCTATTGACAGCAAAGAGCCAGGAGTTGTTTTGTCTTCTACAATAATTGTAATTGCGAAAAAAGACATAGATTATCAGGAAGATGAAGAAGAAAATGAGGTGGAGATAATTACAGGAGATGTTTCAGATGAGATTAATGAAGAGGACAAAATATCTAAAGGAATAATTTTTTTAGGAATTAGCAGTTTTGTTTTACTGATTGTGCTTGCTTATTTAATTTTTGTAATGATAAAAAGAGAAACAAAAAAAGGTGGTAAATTAAATGCAAAAAAGAAATCATGAAAAAAATAATTTGTATGTTAATTGGAATGATATTAATCTTCCCGCTGGTTAGTGCAGCAGACATGGCATATATAACAAGAGGAACAAGTTATGTTGATGACAACATTGTAGACGCAATTAATGAACTTGGCTATTCTGTAGATTATATAGATGATTCTGATATAAGAATAACTGACTTTTATTTGTATAGGATTATTTTAGTTCCTGATCAAAACTTTGGTTCTTATGCAGATGATATTCCTGTCAATGAAATTAAAAGTTTAATTTTAAATACATATCACATGGATGATTGGCATTGGATAAATGACGGAGTTTCGCAGACAGCGAGCAGTCAGCCATTAGATGCAAATGTTGTTGATTTTGCAAGTAAAATAACAGAGGGAATTCCTATTAATTTTCAGGTTTATACTCAGGCAAAAGATAATGGAGTGGGCATCCCCATGTATTATTTATCAAAATATAAAAGAGCGATACAGATTAATAAAATTGTTTCTACTGAAGGAGATTCTTTAAACTCTGTTATTGCAACAACTGACAAAGGAACAGAATTAAAAGATGGTTATGTTTCAAATGCCAAGGGAGTTTTTTTCGGGATTACGAAATCAGAATACTGGACACAAAACAGCAAACAATTATTTCAAAATTCAATTGTTTGGTTAATGGAAGGCGAAGACAGAGATGGTGACGGATTTTTTACAGACTATGATTGCGACGACGACGATTTTTCAATAAACCCAAATGCAACAGAAATTCCTTATGATGGTATTGACCAGAATTGCGACGGGTTTGATTTAACAGATGTTGATGAAGATGGATTTGACGCAGAAATTGTCGGAGGAAATGACTGCAATGACAATGATGCAGAGTATAATATTAATTCCACAGATTTAACAAAAAACTGTAGAAATGATGCTCCAATAATTGAATCAATAGCAGATATAATAATCTATGAAAAGGAAAACGTAAGTTTCTATGTTCATGCAACAGACCCTGAAAATGATAATTTAATTTATTCTGTTAATGATTCGCGATTTGAACAAAATGAAAATTATTTTGTGTGGCAGACAGATTGTGAAGATGAAGGAGAATATATTTTTACAATTACTGTCGGTGATGGGCAGGTTTTTTCAGAGACTGAATTTAAAGTAGAAGTAAAAAATACAAACAGAGCACCAGAATTAATAAATAATATCCCTGTTCAAACATGGGAAGAAGACACAAATCATAGTTTAAATTTAAGCGAATATTTTGTTGATTATGATGGAGATGCTATATCTTTTAATCTTTATAATACATCTTCTGATAAAAACATCACGCTTGAAAATCTTGTTGAAGGTACAGCATATTTCAGTGTTTATGAAAACTGGTTTGGAGAGGATTGGATTATATTTGAAGCCAGCGACGGAAAAGATAAAATTCTGACAAATAAAATAATTTTAAATGTCACGCCAGTTAATGATGCCCCTTTTATGTTAAAAGATTTTGAAGACATAACTTTTAATGAAGACACAAATTATACCATTAACCTTAAGGAATATTTTTTTGATATTGACAGCGAATTACAATATGGAGCAATGGGAAACAAAAATATAACAATTGAAATGCAAAATAGCACAGTATTACTTGTCCCTGAAAAAGACTGGTTTGGAACAGAAGAAATTGCTTTTTTTGCAATAGACGAAGAATTATTCCCGGTTTATTCAAATTATTTTAATGTTGAGATTATAGATGTTGGAGAATCACCAGCATTTGAAACTATGAACTGCAATACAACAATTTTAGAGGATGAGGAAGAAAGTTGTGAATTAAACGCAAGTGATTTTGAGGGAGATGAATTTAATTTTAGTGTTGTCAGCGAGGATAATCTTAATTGTGAAATTAACAATGGTAAATTAAATTATAAATCATTTCAGGATTACAATGGTGAAGCAAGTTGTTTGATTAAAGTAGAAGATAAAGATGGATATAATACATTTCTTTTTGAGGTGAATATAACTCCGGTTAACGACGCTCCTGTTATTACTAATTATTTTCCAAAAAAAGAATTTTTAAGAATTATTGAAGGGAGAAGCCAAAAATTTGAAATAGAAATTTATGATATTGATAGTGAAACAGAAATAAATTGGTTTGTAAACAGCGAACAAGTTAATTCAGGTGAGCAATATATTTTTAATAAAGAAACAGGAGATTATCTTGTTGAAGCCATGGTAACAGACAGTGAACTAAATGCAAACCAATTATGGAATGTAATTGTCGGTTCAACTTCTGAATTTACATGTGATGAAGTTGGAGGGAATATTTGCTCTAAAAATCAGTTCTGCCCAGGTGAAATTATTGATGTAAGCAATACAGAGTTTTGCTGTTCAGTTGGGTGTTTGAAAAAACCTCCTGAATTTGCTGATGCATCGCAGTGTTTTGAAAAATCAGATTTAATTGAAATCACAATAAAAGACCCTGATGACAGTGATGATTTTGAGATTGGCGAAACAATAAAAATAAAATTAAAAATTAAAAATAAATTTGATGAAAAATTAGATTTTGATATTGAAGTTTATTTATATGATTTAGACGAAGATGAATCTGTTAAAGATGCAGAAGATGATATTAAAATCAAGCCAGGAAAATCTGAAACAATTGAATTAGAAATTAAAATTCCTGATGATGTTGAAGAAAATGATTTTGCAATTTATGTTTTTGTTGAAGATGAAGAAGAAAGATGCAACTCAGAATATGTTGAGATTGATATTGAAAGAGAAAAGCATAAAGTAATTATTGAAAATATAGAAATTACACCAGAATTAGTTTCTCCTGGGAATGATATTAAAGTGAAAGTTGATATTGAAAATATCGGAAGCAGTGACGAGGATTTTTATATTAAAATAGAAAATAGTGAATTAAATATCTCGGAAAAAACAGAAGAATTTGAAATTGAAGAATATGGAGAGGATGATAAAGAAACAAAAACATTTTATGTTAAAATTCCTGAAAATGCTGAAGAAAAAGATTATGAAATAAAAGCAACTGTTGTTTTTGACGACGACGAGGATTCTGAAGTTGAAAGTTTTGGTGTTTCGAAAAAAACAAATGCAACTAAAAAAGATGTTTTTATCCAATATGATGAAATAAAACTCGTGGAAAAAGCAGAACCAATATATCTTTATTCCCCAATAGATGTTAAGAAAAAACAAGAGACAATAACCCTTGATTATCAGGAAATCCCAAAAGTTGAAGATGAAACAATAGTAATAGAATTTAAAGAAGCAGATAAAAAATTTGAGGAAAAAATAGAAAAAGCCAGTTTAAATTATTCCCCGTATGCAAATCATATTTTTATTGGTATTATTTTATTAATCGGGATAATTATAATTTTGATTTGCATAGTTTTAGTGAGAAGAAGATATTCTTGAAAAATGAAAAAGAAATCACAAGAACAAAAACAAGAATTAGAAGAGATTGTTATAAATGAAAA
>CBDVES010000020.1:0-9056 GCA_965373065.1 uncultured archaeon
CTAAACCCTTTTTCCTGCATAATCTTAACAGTAAGCCGACTGTCTAATCCTCCTGAAATCAACACAACGCATTTTTTCATAGGAAACATAAACAGGACAAGTATAAAAATTATTTCTTTTTAGAAATTTCTTCTTTAACAATTTCCTTTAGGCAACTTTGCAAAAACATTACCTACTACCAAATACCCAAGACCTTCTTTACGCGCATCTATTCTTCCACTCTAACAGCTCCAGATGGAAAAGGATTCTCTTTTAATTTTTCTATTTTATTCAGAAGCCTTTTTACTACAATTTTATCTTTTAGTTTTTCTATGTATTTCTCAGCTGGTTTTTCAAACCTAACAGAAAACATTTAAACACCAATTTTTCTCTTTAAATTTCCCAGTGTAATCATATCAGTAAAATGACCCTCTTTAACTTTTCTTATAGTTCCATCTATTAATTTCTTCTCAGAAGGGGACAATTTATTATCCTCACCCAACCAACTCTTTATGGTTATTACTTCATCTTCAATAAAATTAATTTTTTGTTCAATTCTTTTCATAATATTTACCATTATGTTTTGTTGAGTATTTATCTGTTGCATTTCCATATCTTTTATACAGAATAAAACTTTAAATAATTATTGGTTTATAAAAAAGCTCATTTGCTTTTTTATTTTTTCTCCCAACCCCCCTACTACCAAATGCCCAAGACCTTCTTTACGCGCATCCATTTTTTGCCCCTTGTAAAAATCTTTTTCTAAGATTTTTCGGGGCTTCGGAGAAGTTCTCGCACCTCCTTGGTGTACACCCTTGGGTGCCAACTCTCCAATCCCTGTCATTAATTCTGTTTTAACACCCATTTTTCCACTCTCCAATCCCAATCATTAAATTTTCTATTGTAACACTCCCTGCTTTCCATGAAGCCATATAATCCAT
This sequence comes from uncultured archaeon, assembly GCA_965373065.1. GTDB lineage: Archaea > Nanobdellota > Nanobdellia > Pacearchaeales > GW2011-AR1 > JAUWPB01. The sequence continues at coordinate 921 of CBDVES010000020.1, forward strand.
TATTTCTATAATATCAACTTCATTGTCGCTGTTTGTATCAGCGTCGCTGCACAAACCCCCAGCCAGTTCTCCCAAAACATTTAACTCTGCCATTGATGTCCAGTCATTTCCATTAACTTCTGACAAAGCAACTAACCTAACATATCTTCCTGTTTTACTTGTAAACAAAATTTCTTTCTCTGTTTTATCATTGATAAAATTTCCTGTTGCCATAGCAGTTCCCCAATTAACACCGTTGCTGCTCACATAAAATTCATACTCATTTATATCCCCATTCCAAGAACCATCCTGCCTTGGTAAATATCTAAATCCATTAACATCATAATTATTCCCTAAATCTATTTGTATTTCATGCGGGTGAGGACTTTCAAACCACAGAGTGTGCCAATAAGTTGCTGGATTACCATCAAAAGAATCTGTTGCAGGTCTTAACTCCCCATCAAGCTCCTCGCTGTCTACATATTTTAATGTCCAGGATGTTTGTGGAATCAACGAACCTGTTCCAGTAAAACAAACCTCACAGCAAACTTGTGGAGAGCAATCAGCGTCGTATTCTGGGTGAGAACCTGATTCACAGGAAGAACAGCATTGATGACCTTGGGATTGGCATGTTGGTGTGCCTCCAAATGTAAAATCATCATTACTGTAATCTCCGTCGTCAGACCAAGTATTAAAACCAAAATCAGCAACATCAGGGTGATAGATGTTGGCATCGGCGCCAGTTCCTAATATTATATCACCAGGATATTTGTCAGCCCACCCTTCAAGGTTTCCAGCATCACCTACTAGATTCCGGGATAGTGTGATATTCGCGCAATCGCCCAAGGTATAAATTCCATAACCTCCCGGTTGAATAATTATATTATCATAAATTTCGGCGTTCTCTACACTATATGTAGTTATCCCATGTTTCCACTTTTCATAATCTTCTGTTCCACAACCAAGAATCAGGTTATCATATACTTTATGAGCAGCATATTTAACAGATATACCTTGTGCTGCTGTATGTTCAACACGATTACCATATACCTCAGCATATGTATTACCCTCGTAATAGGTTGTTCCTATACCTTGTCTAAAACTAGCACCTATTGGCTCTGTTGAACAATTCACTCCAGTGCTTCTAACTGTATTGGTATAAATTTTCATAACTCCGCTAGATTCATGAACCCCTTTTAATGTAAGTCCATAACAACCCATATTTTCTAATAAATTGTCATGGACTGAAAAATCCTTAATATAGGGCTTATCCTCAATCCAGGGTTGATTCTGCCCCAAATACATCCCAGCCATACCCAACATCATGAATGTAATTATGGTGAATCTCGAAAGTGTCATAAATCAATGTGTTTGGATTCGCACCATAGATAACAGATATGCCTGTTCCAGCAGAATCAATTTCAAGATAGCTGATTTTAATATGATCTGAAGTATCTGGATTATGCCAAACCCAAACATTATGCCCTATAGATGGATTCAGATTATTACATACAATTCCATAAGTATTAGCGGGGTCATTGTCTCCTCTGAGATCAACATAAGCGCAATTTGTCAAAGCTATTGTATAAATTTTTGAACTTGTTAGAATAGCCTGATGGTTTGCTTTGTTTGTAATGGTAATGTAAGAACCATTGCCGTCAAAATCACGCAATTGTAGATCGCCTCTCGGCCCTTCTATGTAGATGACATCGCTCGAAGTACAAGGGGACCCCCCGCAAAATGTGTCTCCGTCAACGGTTGATGTTGAAGTGTCCACATAATACTCCGCCGCACTAACACAACTAACCAAAAACACCCCTGCTCCGATTATTAAAAACATTCCTAATTTTTTCATTGTTTTGTAATTAACTTTTTTCATCACCTTTTTATTTATCATCTTTTATAAATTAATTTATCTTCTATTCTTTTTAATTCTTTTCTATTTTACTCAACAGCAAACTTCCTCAACACTTCTGCAGGTTTTTTATAATATTGATTAATAATTTCCTGAACTTTTTTAAATCCAGACACTTTAGTTTGTTGCAATTTATGAATTAAATTCACCCTTCTCCTGAACTCCAAGTCAATTTCCTCTATTTTCATACCAAATCTTTTTGCAATTTTTTCAAATATTTTTGTGCTCTTTTTAAAATAAAATTGGTCGTCAGCAGGATTCCACACAAAAGGCGTATTTGTCAATGCAATACCGTCGTCAGTTACATTAATTATTTCCACTATTTCTTTGAGTTTTCTTGTCTCTTGTTTGTTGGCAATAGCATGGGTCATAATGCAAACACAGTCCAGAACATTCAGCAGTGTCGGGGAAAGCTCAATCGGAGGGGTCTCTAATCTTTTAATAACAGTATCAACTGACTCTGCGTGAATTGTGCTGATTGAAGAATGACCTGAAGCCATGCCCTGAAATAAAACATATGCTTCTTTGCCCCTAACTTCCCCAACAATTACATAATCAGGATTTTGTCTGAACGAACTTTTTAACAATGTAAATAAATCAACTTCCCCCACATTTCCCAATCCTGTTGCACCTCTTGTAACACTTGGCAGCCAGTTATCCCTTGGCAAATTTAATTCGCGAGTGTCTTCAATACTTACGACTCTTGCTTCAGGCGGAATAAAAAAAGCCAGAGCATTCAGCAAGGTGGTTTTACCTGAAGCAGTTCCCCCTGTGATTAAAATATTCATTTTATACTGAACTAATATCCAAAGATAAGCCAGCATTTCCGGGCTCAGCGTATGGAAAGTTGATAATTGTATCGGAGTCCAGGGTTTTTTTGTGAATTTTCTAATTGTAAATGTCGGGCCTTTACTTGTAATGTCCTGGGTGTAAGTTGCATTAACCCTGCTTCCATCAGGCAAACTCCCATCCAATATAGGCCTTGCATAAGAAATATACTTTCCGCACCTTTGGGCAAGTTTTTCCACAAAACTTTCAAGCACAGAACTCTCTTTAAACAAAAGATTTGTCTTGATATTTCTATAGATTCTATGAACAATATAAACCGAGCTGTTTGCTCCATTGCACTCAATATCTTCCACAAAATAGTCTCTTAGCAACGGCTCTGTCTCGTTAAATCCAAGAAAATCTCTGCAAAGGTAATAGTAAATTTTTTTATAACTTTCATAAGACAGCCCCAACCCCAATTCAATCGCCAACAATTTAAACCTCTTGTCAATATATTCCAGCAATTTATCCTGGTCTTTTTTTACAATAACATCAAAATTAATCATGTTCCGCATAGCAATAATTATCTCATCTTTGTACTCTTTCTCCTCTTTAGTTAACACTGGCTCTTCAATTTCATAAACCAATTCATAAATTTTAGGATCCCAATAAATATGTGCATAAGTGAACGGCGAAATCAGGCAGTACCTTACATTAATATTCATTTTGTCCTTTATCCTCGGCAATGGAGGTATTTTTGGTAAAAAGTTTATCTGCACTCTTTTGTATTGTCCAATAATATTTTGTTCTGCCATTTTATTATCACATCCTTTTAATTTTTAAATTTTTTAATTAGTTTAGGTTTAGATTGTATAATTGTTGTATTTCTGAATCTGATAAAGCTTTATTGAAAATCATTGGTTCGTCGATTTTTCCAACCCAGTCATAACCATTACTGGAAGAAATGGCAAAAGATGTTTTTGTTGGATTTCTATATGCAGCAGTACCGCAAAGCTGATCATCTATATAGAGCCTTGTTCCGGCAGGGTCAATTACTGTTGTATAAAGATGCCATTCTTCCATAAAATCTGCAGAAAGAACATTGCAGAAAGGATTGCTCCAACTATCCCAGGTGTTTAAAGCTATTACTCCTGAACCTGGAACTCCAAAAAACAAATCTGGTCCGCCTGTTCCAGAATTACCAATACACCAAAGCATATCTACTCCTGGCCCAGTATATGTAGCCCATGTGGAAATGGTTATTGTTGAAGGAATATTTATAGTTATGTCAACATAACTATTAGAACCATCAAAACTACAAGCTTGTCCGTATTTGCCGTCGACACTGCAATCAGCACCCTTTATAGTTCCATCATTCCCCCCAATCTCATCCAAAGCATTGCCTTCAAACCTCCACCACGAAATTGCTCCAAGATTTTCTAAAAATTTAGTTGGATTTAATTTACAAATTCCAGAAATACAATTTGATGTAGAATTACAAGTTCCGCATTCATTAACTCCCCCACATCCATTTGGTGCAGGACCGCATTCTCTTGTTCCGCAATCAGGAATACATTCTTCAGATAACTCGTCGTCAGCACCTACTATTTGTATGTTAATCAGAGTTTTATTATCCTCCCTACCCTTATTTGAAATAAGTAAATTAAAAGGGGTTGCAGCCTTGCTCACTAACTTTAACTCGTCTGCTCCTCTGTAAGTTATGTCGTATTTACCGCTGTAGTTATTTGTTAATGTTACTATGTTGAGCTTGCCTTTTTTCTCTGTGTGCACTTCAATTCCCCCAATATTAACATCTTCTCCAGGCTCGCTATAAGTGTGCCTGCCCTCTATCTCAAAGATAATTTCATCACTCACCCCATCTATTTTTAAAACACCTTTTTTTATATTTAACTTGACTAATCTTGTATTTCCTGCACATTGATCAATTGCCAAAAGAACATTATCAATATCCTCAAGAACCCCAAGAGATTGTTCAATAATTGCTTTGTCCTGAATCTCTTCAATCTTGGGTTTTGCATAAGCCAGCACCAGCCCAATCATAACAAATGCAATCAAAGTATAAACAACTGTTTCAACCCACACCTGTGCCTTATGGTTTTTTGAAAAAAAACTATTCTTCGGAGAAGATACCCTATGGTTTTTTGAAAAAAATATTTGTTTTTTATCAGACCCCTTTTTAAATTGCATATATAAAAACAGAAAATAGAGTTAATAAATTTAACTAACTCAATGCCAGACAATTTTCAATCTCATACGAAGAATCAGAAATTTCACATTGTTGCCCGTCAACTGAAGGAGTCAGAGATATTAAATCAGGTTTACCTGAAAAAGAATTTGCCACATAAGTCAGCCCGGCATTTTTATCAGGCAGTACAATGTCATCACTTCCAAAATTAGTGCTTTCATAATTTGCTAAATTTGGTATTGCAGTAGGAGTATTAGTTATAGTAAAACTTTTTGTCTGACCTTCTCCGGAAATTGAGACAAGCACTGAACTTACATCTGCATCTCCCACGCCTATTGAAAACTGGAAATAAGAGGTGGCAGGGTCATAACAGGTATATATATAATCAATTGTAATCGCTCCAAGAATATCCAGACAAGACCCGGCTTTATTTAATTTATCTCTGACTAAATTATCAACCACAACCCAGACTATGGAAATCAAAACAATTGCTAATGCAATCATAATTACTGTAGCAATAACCCCTGACAAACCTCTTCCTGAATTTGGCAAAATTTTGGGAATGAAAGAATTCATTTTTACTTTTTTGTTTTTTATCATATTACATTATAATCTCATATCCGTATTTTTCTTCACTGCATTTATAAGTTCTGTCACCTTTTTTAGAACTTCCTATTAAGACAGGAGTTAAGATAATTTTACTTGCACTGCCAATCCCTGCACTTATATCTCCTGAAACAAAAGATGCACCTTGATTTAACCCGTTAAAACCAGCAAGCTCCTGAGTCTCATAACTTCCTTCTCTGAACACTTTCATCTTTATATCAAAAATCGGCACATTCCCAATATTTGAAATATATAAAATGCCATTAGAATAACTTGCATCAAAATTAACTTCGTCACATATAAGTTCTATATTTTGCCCTCCAAATTTTGTTACAGATTCCTGAGTCATTCCTCTAAACCAAAGAAAAACTATCAGACCGATAACAACAACCATGGCAATCAGCAAAACTGTTGCAATAACCGGGGAGATTCCTCTTTTTTTTATCATTTGATTATAAATAAATTACTCTTTTTAAATTCTTTCATGGTTGGGAACAAGTTAATATTTCTTTTATTTTCGCTTCACTGCAGCTAACTAATCTTTTTCTGTTTTCTTCCTCCTGAAATCTGACCGGAAGAATTTCAACTGCATAAATTTGTTCATTAACAACAAAAATGCTTTCTGCATTTTCATTAGGACCAAGAGTATTTCCATCAAAAGGATTATAAACAACAGCATTGCCATGGCGTTTCCCGCCCATAATTATATTTGAGGATAAATCAATAGTAGCTAAAGATTGAGATATATTATTTGTCGCATATATAAAATATCCTGCAATATTAAACCTGCCGTTATTTAGCAGTGTAAAATTTAATGTAAATTCATCCGAAGTGCAATTAAGCTCGACATTTTTCATTAATACAGAAACCCCGTCCGGGCATTCTAATGCGTCTTGGGGAATATATGTCTTCATCCATTGATAAGCAATAACCCCCATAACCAACGCAAATGTTACTAACAATACATATCCAATCATTATGCTAACTCCATGCTTGTTTTTCTTTTTAGTCGCCAACATATATATGTTCCTCTCCTTCAATTGTTTTAATCATAATAAAATAAAAATTTTCTCCTGCTCCGAGGTTAAACTCATAGTCCTCATCATTCACAGTTAATATTGCCTTATTTCCCGAGGGGACAAATGTTTCTGATAAAGCTGTTTGAGAATCAAAATTCATTGGCGAATCATCTTCCCCAACATTCACAACAATTGATTTCCCGCTTAATTTTTGATATCCAGTCACAATCAGTTCTCCGGTATTCCCGGAAACAAAATATAATTCATCCATTTCCCTATATTGAGAATAATCTTCAATAAATTCTTCTAACAGTGTTGCTGTATCCAGACCATTATATATTCCATAATCTAAAACCTTTCCTCCTTCAATTTCCAGTTCCTTCCCCAAGTCATGAATTTGCACAGAACTTATCTTGGAATAATTTGAAATCGCAATAAAACCAACAATCACAGTCACAAGCACAATTGCCGCCAGCAAATAAAGTTGTCCTCTTTTTTTCATGAAAGAATATTGATTTAGAGATTTAATAATGTTTTGAATGTAGACCAGAAGCCAGCTCAAAGATTGTTGAAAAAGCTACCCTTGTTTATCCTCGGTTCTGCGACCTGTCAAGCATCTGAACAAATGTTTAGGGCTGCTCCGATCAAGGCCTGACCCAATTCGCATCTGCAAGATCAAAACAGACAAAACGTCAACGTCAAAACAAAGACTTTCACGACGCACTTGTCACCGACTTCCTTGCAGTTTGCCTAAAGCCCGTTTGCAAATAGCGGAGGGCTAACCCGCCAACCTGTCTACAAAATCAATGAGAAATAAGAGTTTTTAAGTTTGTTGGTTTATTGGAATTTTGATTTCTTCAAACAAATCTTTTTTAACTAACATCCAATCAAGTTTTATCAAATTTTTTACAAAAACATTTTCCATATTAAACTTATAATAATCTGATTTTCCAATTCTTCGTGTCTTAATCAAAATTCCAGTTTCAATTAACTTAGGAAAAAACATTTTCAAAGAATTATAACTTACATTGCTTTCCCTCGCTATTTCAGTCATAGGATAATCAAAAAAATAATTGTCAATCAAAAAATCAAACACCCTTAACTGAGGAGTATCTCCAAAACATTCTAAAAATATTAAGCGGTTTTCTTTAGTTTTCATTTTAAATTTTAGTTCAGCATAATGAATTTTTATTCAAGATAATGAATTATTGTTTATTTATATATCTTTCCATTTTCATCAAAAATATTTCAAAAATAGAAACATTTAAAATAGAGATTTAATTATATAATTCATGCCAATAGAATTGGAGAAATCCCAAATAATGCGTAAGTTAGCCAGGAAAAATAATTGGGGTGCTAAATATGATCGGCTTGAACATTTTAAGAGGTTTGCAAATTTAGACAAGGTAATAAAAGAACTTCTTAAAATAAAATGGATAATCTTTTATAAAAAACCAAATTACAAAGCCATTTCTCTAAATCCAAATTACAAAAAAGAAATTATTGAATTCATAGAATCACAACTTCCAGAAGTTAAAGGAATTATAAAATAAACAATGAAGAACTCTTTTTTTATCTTAGAAAAATCTTTATTTGTTTTTAACTTTTTATTAAATCTACATAAAAAATCATAGAAAAATAAT
>CBDVES010000021.1:0-9007 GCA_965373065.1 uncultured archaeon
TTGTTCAAACACTAATTTTTTAATTGGATAAATATCTAAATTAATTTGCTGGGGTTGTTCAGTTTCACGATGATAAAATTTCTTTGTCCCTTTCCCGGCAAGATTAATAATCAAATCAGCCACATCACTAACTTTAATTGGCTTATCATAAGAAATATTAAATTCTTTATTTGTTTCATTCATTGCCAGCATAAAACCATCAGCAAAATCATCAATATAAGTAAAATCCAATGTCTTATTTTTATCCCCATAAATCTTTAATTCCTTTCCCTGCAAAGCATTTAAAATAAATATATCAATAAGTCTGCCTGACAAATCATTAAAAGGCCCATAAACTGTTGAAGGTCTTACAATTGTATAATCCATTCCATAGCACTGACTGCAACCTTTAACTGCCTCCTCTGCATAAAACTTGCTGGCAGTATAATAATTCTTCTCTTCAGCCAAAACCCGCGAAGAACTCGTAAAAATAATCTTGGGAATTTTATTTTCACGGCAAAACTCCAAAACTTTGTAACTTCCAAGCACATTATTTTCAAAAGCCAACTTGGGATTTTTTATGCACTTGTTTATTTTGCAAAAAGCTGCCAAATGCAACATCACCTCAGCCGGTTCATCCAACTTATATTCATCCATATGCACTATATTTCGAAAACTCTCTCTTTTATCTACAAGCAACACAGGTTCATGTCCTTCGCTCTTCAACCTCTTCAATAAAGAATCGCCAATCAACCCTTTATGCCCAGTCATCACAAATTTCATAAAAAAAAGAAATTAAATATAATTATAAAGATTTTGATAGTTAAATGTATACTATAAAACAGAAATCAAACAAAGATAAAAAGATTACTTTAACTTTTTAAAATCTCTGTCCAGCTTATCTAAATCTTTTGTTATAGAATTAACAGCGTCGTTTATTGCCTTCTTCGCAGTTTTTCCTTTGGTTCTAACAGCCAAAACAGGATTTTTAGTCGGATGCTCTCTTCTCCACGCTGCAAAAGTCACGCCAGAATCTTTATTCAGATAAATCCGCATAATTTCTGCAATTGTCAGATTATTTAATTCAACTTCAGTTTCATCTTTTGCACTTTTAATAATTTTAATTTCCATATTACAATGTCTTAACTTTAATTTATAAAGATTGCGTTTAGAATTATTGGCTCAATACTTTCTTTATATTTCTCTGCATTTCCAACTCTAAATCAATTTTCCTTTTATTTAAATCTGCTTCGTGGTCCTGAATTTTCTTTTTTAATTTCAATTCAAATTCATTTCCTAATCTCTGCCTGATTATTTTTTCTTTTTTATCAATCTCTCTTTGCACTTTATCATGAAATTCATTAACAAGTTTGTCCTTGATTTTTTTTCTTTCTTCTTGTTTTTGCAGAACAAAATCTTGTTTTGCTTTTTGGAGATTTATCTTTTCTTTATTAATTTTTTCATTAAATCTTTTTCCTTCTAATTCTTTTTTAAGAACAAATTCTTTTTCCTTTTTTCTAACAATTTCCTTAAATTTTTCTTTATCTTTTTTCAGAACTCCTTCTTCTTTATCAAACTTTTGATTCAACCTTTTCTTTTCTAATTCTTCTTGCAAAACAAAATCTTGTTTTGTTTTCTGAAATTCTTTTTCTCTTTTCATTATTGTTTCCATGGCTTTTTTCTCTTTTGATTGTTTTTGCCTTTCAAAAGACGCCTTCAATCTTTCCAAGATATTTTTCTTATCTCTTAGTTTTTCCATTTCCATTTTTTCCATTTGTTCTTCTTTTAAAATTTTCCGCTGAAATTGTTTATCCAGCAAATCAATCTTCTCTGCAAGTTCTTCTTTTATTCTCTCCATTAATTTTTGCTTTTGCTTTTCCAAATTTATCTTGGCATGCTCTCTTAATTCAGCAATATATTTTTTACCTAACTTGACTTTCTCAGAATTTAATTTTCTTTGAAGTTCAAAATTAAACTTTTCAGAAATTTCTTTTTGCAGGGAAGTCTTTACTTTTTTAGAATATCTCGCCTCTGATTCTTGTTCTAATTTTCTTTTTTTATCATTAAAATTTCTTATTAAATTCAAATGTTTTTCTCTAAAATTATTTTCCCTTTTTTGCAAATCAATTTTCAGAACATCTGCAATTTCTTTTTCTTTATTCCTAACCCTAGCTGACAAAGAATTCTTAACCTCTCCCAAAAAATCATTAAAATTAGTGTCTACAAGAATTTCTACTTCAGAATCCATTTTCACTTTTTTCTTTTTTTCTTTCTCTACTTTTTCTCCAAGTTTCTTAATCTGCTTTTTTATTTCCGGAAACTTCCCTTCCAAATCTTGAATATCCTTACGAATTAATTTAGTCCTGCTAACTTTTTTTCTCGGGCGATATTTTTTTCTAATCTTTAATTTCAAAATTTTAATATCTCTTTCAATATTGGGAATCTCTGACACATTCTTCAATTTAGACCTTATTGTCTGCTCCTCTCTTCTAAATCCCTGAGCATCCAGAGAATCAAGTTCTTTTCTCAATTCTTTTAATCTCTCAACCCCAAACTTAAATGTGTCAAAATCTTTCCTACTAATTGAAGACTTTTCAGAAACTTTTTTAGTTCTGGAAATTTTTTTCTTAGGAGCCGTCTTTTTTACAAACCTTTTCTTAGTTTTTCCAGAAACTTTTTTCTTCACCATCTTTTATATAATGTGTTAAAATTTATTTATATATCTTTTTATTTATTAAGGAAACCGATTTTATACCCTTTTTGTTTCCAATTCTTCATTTGCTCATCAATATGATTTTTCGTAACCTTCTTAACTTCTTTTTCTGCATCAACCAATTTATAACCTTGTCTTTCCCAAGATTTCAACTTCACCTGAATTAAACTTTTCTTTCCTTTCTTCTTCAACTTTTTCAACTCTTTTCTCTGGAGTTTCTGCCGCGACTTAATCTTTTTAATAATTTTCTCCTTGACCTTTTTCAATTGAACAATCTTATTTCCAGGATGCTTCAGTTTCTTTACTTCTACTTTGGAACATTTAATCAAATCTAAATTTCTTTTCAACTCATTATCTTGCTGTCTCTTAAGTTGCAACAACACATCATCCCTTGTCTTAATAAAATAAAAAAACGACGCCAAAATACCAATGACAAAAATAAGAATAATTATCATAAAAAATTTCATGTTTGCAGGAAGGATATCATCTTCTTTGTCAGATACCTCAAAAAAATAACCTGCAACACTTTTCACACCTTTATAATCTATCAAAGTTATAAAAACATAATCTCCTTTTGACCAAGATTTAGGAATATTCACTATTTTAGGAACACTTCCTTCGACAATCAAATCAAAATTTTCTTGGTCAGGAAAAATAATTTCATCTTCAAAGTTTTTAATAAAATGCTCTGCTTTAATAGAAGGTACTCCCACACTTTTAACATCAATCACCCTCACATCAATACCAAACTTCCCTCCAGGATAAACATTATCATACTTCGGGATAATCTTTTGAATTATAGCAAAAACAGAATTAACATCCTCAACCCCAACCATAACAGAGATGGTTTCTTCTTCATGCAAAGTTTTAATCACTAACTTCCCAGTATAAATCCCAACCTGGTTTTTACGGTCTTTAAAATATATAACTATTTCTTCAGATTCTTTTGAATCAAGAGAAAATTTCTTTTTCTCTAAATATGCTAAATCTTTTAACCCAATAAAAGAAACATCAAAATCTTGTGCAGTGTCTTTATAATTAAATATTTTTATTTTATATGTAGATTCTCCATTTAAAGGAATATTTAACCTCACTAAACTGGTCTTTGAAAAACTCTCGCTGTCAGAATTATTATAAAAAACTACAAAAATAGAGACCGCGATAAATGCAATTACCACTGTGGTTATTAAAATTGTCTTTTTTCCTCGGAGAGGTTCTTGTGACCTTCGGTTATTCACCATCTTCTTATATTAGATGAATTTTAAAACTTATAAACTTTTTCAAGAGCACTAATCTGACAAAACATAAAAATTTCTAACAAATTTGCAAGAAAACTATAACAATGTGTGTTGCAAAAAAGTATGGAAATTTATTTAAAGATTCAAGAGAATTAAGATTTATGAATATTGAAGATTATATAATTAATAAAAAAACAAAATCAGGAACTCGTGTAGGAATGGATTAGGAAGGGATTAAAATATTCAAAGATAAATTATGCTTGGATAAGATAAAAAATTTTAAAGAATTGAACAAGAAAATTTTAAGCATATCCAAACGAGGGGGAATACTTGTTAATCCTCAACCAAATACTTTTTATGTTTTAGTAGAAGAAGTAAATCCTCATCCAACAATTGACGGGCAAAGATATAACTTTAAAGAAAAAGAAGAATTATATGATTATATTGATGCATTTTGGGAAGGACGCTGGGTCACTCCAGTTATGGAATTAGAAACTAAATAAATTTTCTAAGAGTTAAAATACCTCAATACTAACTTTTTTAACAAGCCCTGTATCTAATGCTTTTTTCTTGACCTCTTCTGCATCTGCTCTGCTTCTTACAGAATAAAAAGTGTGCGTGTCATGGTTATACCCTTTTACCCTTACCAATCCAGTACATTTCTCTAAACCACTCTCGTCAAATTTCTCAAGAAATCTTTCATAAGATTTTGGATTCTCTGAAATCTTAAATCCAAACTCAATTGCAATCTGATAAAATTCATCTCCCATAAAATTAAACCCCTAACTTATTATTAAATATTTATGTAATCCAAAATATATTATTTCAAAGAAACTTCTACTTCGTCAGTTCTTTGTCGGGGTTTTATATCTGGATTTTTTTCACTTATTCCTTTCTTAAACATAATCTCACCAAGATATGCAATCATTGCTCCGTTATCAATTAATAAAGATTTATCTGGAACAAATAATTTTGCTCCTCTTTCCTTGCACATAATCTTGCACATCTCCTGCAAACGAGAATTACAAGCAACCCCTCCTCCTAAAAGAAGTTCCTTTTTCCCAGTGTGAGCCAATGCTCGCTCTGCAGTTTCAACTAACATTGCAAAAACAGTTTCCTGCATTGAATAAGCCAAATCATTTAATGAATAGTTTTTTGATTCTAATTTTTGTTTTAAATTAGTAAGTATTCCAGAAAGAGCAATATCCATTCCCTTAACTTTGTAAGGCAGTTCAATATAATTATTTGATTTTTCTGCGAGTTTTTGTATTTTTGGCCCCCCGGGAAAACCAATCCCTGCATAACGCCCAAAACTATCTATGAAATTCCCAACTCCCAAATCCAAGGTCTCTCCAAAAATCCGATACTTTCCCGACGCATAAGCAATTATTTGCGTGTTTGCCCCAGAAACATAAAACATCACAGGATCTTTCGCACCTGTCAAACACCCAATCTCAAGATGTGCAATGCAATGATTAACCGGCACAAGAGGAATTTTTAATTTTTTACTTAACTCTTTAGCAAACTTCATTCCCACAAGCAAGCAAGGAGCCAGACCTGGTCCTTGTGAAAAAGCAATTGCATCAATTTTTTCTTTGCCCTCTGTATTTACATCTCCTTCTACAGAGGGTACACCCTTGGGTGCCATCCCTGCATTTTCCAACGCCTCAAAATAAATCTCATCTTTGTTCTCACAATGAAACTTCGCAACATCCATTGGAATCATTCCTCCTTTTTCTGTGGTAAAAACCTTTTTACAATTAGAAAGAATTTTCCCATTCCTCACAACAGCAACACCAAAAGTATGCGCAGTTGATTCAATTCCTAAAATTGTTGACATGAAATAAAAACATAGAGCAAGTATATAAAATTAATTAAAAAATATAATAAGATATTTATCAAATTAACTTTTAATTTTTAATCACTATTCCCATTCTGCACCCTAATCAAATCAGTAACATAATCTCCTTGCTGAAGTTTAACAATTCTCACTCCCTGTGCAGCCCTTCCCATCACCCGAATGTTTTTCAAAGAAGTTCGTATTACCATTCCTTTTGCAGTTGTGATAATTATGCTGTCATTACTGTTCACTGCCACAGTTGTTACAACCTCGCCTGTTTTTTCTGAGACTTTAAGGTTAATCACGCCTTTTCCTGCTCTTGCTGTTTTTCTATAGTCCTTAACTGCGGTTCTCTTCCCATAACCATTTTTAGTAATTGTTAAAACCGCTTCTGTGTCCAGAACTTCCAAGCTAACTACTTCGTCATCTTTACCCATCCTGATTCCATTAACCCCATAACTTGCTCTTCCCATTGGCCTAACAGCTTCGCTGTTAAATTTAATTGCCTTTCCTTTCTTTGTTGCAAGAAGTATTTGCTTGTTCTTGACAAGCCGTACCCCAATTAAAAAATCTGAATCATCATTTGGAAGATTGATTGCCTTAACTCCGGACGCCCTTGGCTTTGAAAAATTACTCAAAGAAATTTTCTTAACCCGTCCCTTCTCTGTAGCCATAAACAAATAATCCTTGCCCCCGCCTCTTCCATCCTGCATATCATGAGGGGGTACACCTTTAGGTGCAAAGTTCTTTACTGAAATAACACTTGTCACTTTTTCATTTTTCAAACTAAGCATGTTAATTATCGCTTTACCCTTGCTGTATCTTTCGGCTCGCGGAATATCATAAGCTTTTAACCACAAAACCCTTCCTCTTGTCGTGAAGAACATCAGGTAATCATGCGTCGAGCAAGTGATAAGCTGTTTCACAAAATCTCCTGTTGCCAGGCCGCTTCCAATAACGCCTTTTCCTCCTCTCTTCTGCTCCCTATAAATTTTAACATCTATTCTCTTGCAATAACCTTTTTCAGTAATTGTCACCACAACATCTCTCTTCTGCACTAAATCCTTCTCAGAAATCTCAGAAATCCTCTGCAAAACCTTTGTCCTTCTATTATCCCCATACTTAGTTTTCAGCTCATTAACTTCCCTGACAATTATTTTCAAAATTTCATGAACATCCCCTAAAATCTTTTCAAGCTCTGCAATTCTCTTTTTCAATTCCTCTGCTTCTTTCTTTAGCTTATCAACTTCCATTGAAGTCAATTGCTGTAACTTGGTTTCCAAAACAGCCTCTGCCTGTTTTCTTGTCAACTTAAATTTCAAAACAAGGCCATCCACTGCTTCTGTCTTGCTTCTGGACTTTTTAATCAGGGTTATAACAGCATCAATATTTTTCAGAGCAACCAAAAGTCCCTCAACAATCTCCTGCCTGTTCTTTGCTTTTTTTAATTCATATTTTGACCTGTTTGTGATAATTCTCTTTCTATGATTAACATACTCTTCAACAACATTCTTCAAATTCAAAATTTTCGGCTGCCCCCGGACCAAAGCCAAAAAATTAACATTAAACGAATCCTGCATTCTTGTATATTTATACAGCGAATTAATTACAAACTTGGGATTAGCCTCTTTCCTTAATTCAAGCACAACCCGAATTTTTCCTTTTGAAGATTCATCCCTTAAATCAGAAATGCCTTTTATTTTTTTGTCCCTGACAAGATTAGCAATGTGAGTCAGCAAAGTTGTTTTGTTGAGCATATAAGGAATTTCTGTAATCACAATAAACTCTTTGTTTTTAATTGTCTCAATAGAAGTTTTCCCTCTCATGATTAATCTTCCCCTGCCTGTCTTGTATAATTCAGTCATGTCACCCTGCACCATCCCTCCGGTTGGAAAATCAGGACCAGTAACAATTTCGCAAAGTTCTTGTATTTCAATTTCCGGTTTTTTAACATAAGCTGTGATAGCATTGCAAACTTCAGTCAAATTATGCGGAGGGATGTTTGTCGCCATGCCAACTGCAATGCCTGTCGCACCATTAATCATCAGGGTCGGCAGTTTCCCAGGGAGCAACTCAGGTTCTTTTGTTGAGCCATCATAATTAGGAACAAACTTAACTGTCTCCTTGTCAATATCCTGAAGAAGTTCTGAAGAAATTTGCATAAGTTTTGCTTCACTGTATCGCATAGCTGCAGCACTATCCCCGTCAATGCTCCCGAAATTTCCCTGCCCAAAAACCAAAGGATATCTTAACGAAAAATCCTGCGCCATCCTAACCATGGCTTCATAAATAGAACTATCCCCGTGAGGATGATATTTACCCATAACTTCCCCCACCACCCTCGCTGACTTCTTAGTCGGAGTGCCTGGCTTCAACCCCATCTGGTTCATTGCATAAAGAATTCTTCTCTGCACTGGCTTTAAACCATCCTCAATAGACGGAATCGCCCGTGAAACAATAACACTCATTGCATAATCCAAATATGCTTTTTTCATCTCCCCGGAAACTTCTGTCTGAATAATTCCTTTTTTCTCGTCTTCAGCAATTTCCGGATTAATATTTGGTGTCATTTTTTCATCTCCTCAAAATTTTCTCTTATCTCATAAGTATCATAAATAATTTTAATTTGTTTTATTTTTCCTTTCTCATTAAATTCAAACAAATCAACTCCTTCAAAAGAAGATTTCTTTTTATTTTTTAAAATCCAGGAATATTTAAAATGCCCTGCTCCTTTATTATCTTTAACAAAACCAGTAATTAAATCAACTTTTGAATTCTCGTCGCTATCCTCAATTAATTCTTTGTAAAATCCTTTTGCCAATCTTTTTCCATACAAAGGAGAAAACACAACTGCCTCATCTTCAAACAAATTAATTAAACTTTTATAATCTCCATTGCTTAAACTTTCAAAATATTTTTTTATTATTTCTTGTTTCATTTTATAACTCTCCCTTCCATTCTTTAATAAATCTATCAACAAATTCTTTTACAAAATCATAACGACCTTTAGCAATTTCTCTTGCTTTTTTAGTGTGAAATTTATCTGGGGTTAATTTAAGTATTTTTTCATAGAAACCATTAATAGTTGTTTCTGAATATCCTCTTTTTTTTCTTTTTCCAGGAACAATGTTTGGATTATGCAATGGACGTTTTATTTCTCCACCTGTAGAAAACATTCTTCCAATTGTTATTGCTCCTAAAGCATCCAACCTATCAGCATCTTGCAAAATCTTTGCC
>CBDVES010000022.1:0-8776 GCA_965373065.1 uncultured archaeon
CGAATATCGCCCTTTGCTCGTCCTTGTTTCCCGCCAATTCTTTCAATCATGACTTCGTCATGCTCGTCAATAAATTTTTGAGCAAGATTTCCCGGAATAAAGGCACCGACGGTTTTTCCATTTTTCGTGAGCTGAACTTTACAGCATTTTCTCATTGCAGAATTTGGCTGTGCTGCTTCTTTTTGAAACTTAGAAAGAACAATTCCTTTTGCCTGGCTCGCACCTTTAAGAGGGTCTGATTTTTCAAATAAATTTAAAGTTTTAACTTTATACTTGCTATCTTTCCATCTGAATTTCTTCCTTGTTTTCAGTTGTTTCTTTGCACTTTTCAATCCCATAGTCTATTGTCAGAGAAGTAGTTTAAAAAGTTTCTGGAAGAAGTTTTTAGTAAAAGAACTTGCTCTTTAAATTTATTGATATCTCAAATTATTATCATTTCTATATTCCCTATTTTCTTCCTCAAGTTCTTTTCGTCTTTTTTTAACATATACATACATATCACTCAACAAATCATCCATAGTTGTTGAAAAATCGCTACGAACATATTTTCTTTGCCGACTTTGAATCTTTGCCACCATCTCAATTGTTTTCACATTTAATGCCATGTTTTTTAAAAATCTAAGAACTATTTAAATATTTATGCAATCAAATTATCCTAAACTCTTTTCCAAAAAAATCCCTGACAATTCCTTGCATTTCCAATAACCGTCTTTTGTTTCTTCCAATCAACGCTGCTTTGCTCTGACTTCCTGCAGTCAACACTATTTCACTTGTGCCCTTTAGGGTATTATCTGCGATTTCCAAATCTTTAAATGTTACTGGATGCACAATCGCTCCAATAAATTGTTTTGCGTGCTGCACACCCTTTGGGATTGGAATGATTCTGATTTTTTTTCTAAGAATTCTATTAATTTGTTTTAAGTTCTCCCCATTTTTACCAAGTGCCCGAGGAACTAATTGTTTCGGCACACAAAATACAATCATCTCGTTGTAATTAAAACAAAACCTCGTGCTTACTCGGGTAATCTTGTTAAACAAGTTAAGATATCTCATGTGCTGCATATCAATAGTGTTTGCCATGTTAAGATAAAAATTTGAGAGAAGAATGTTTTATAAAGTTATTGTTGAGGAGAATTTTCTAAAACTATTTATTAGTCCTCTCAACAACTTCTTTCTTTGCTGTTTTCTTATCTTTCTCTTTCTTCACCAACGGTCCTATAACCTTAACAAGAAGTCCTGGCAATCCTGCACCAATTGGCACTGGTTGATTAAGTATAATATTCTCAATAATGCTTGTTAATCTGTCCTTGCTTCCCTTTATTGATGCATTGACAAATTGCTTGTCAGGAATTTCAAATGTTGCTCTTGCCAAAATAGAATCTTTTTGCGCGATAATTCCCATTCTTGTCACACCTTTGATTTCTCCTGTGTTTGTCATAGCGTCGGCAACTAACTTTAAATGTCTTATATCAATATCCAGTCCCTGAGTATTTATTACATTTTTTATTTCATTAATTATCAACTGACGGGCAACTTCAACTCCAAAAACACCTGACACCTCGTGCAAATCATTTGAAATTAATTTGTCTTTGTTAACTTCTTTTAATACAATAATTTTCTTTAAGTTTGTTCCCAAAGTCATTATCACAAAATCTTTATCCTTTTTTACAATTAAAATTTGTTTTATTCCCTTGATTCCGGAAATTATTGTAGCCTTAAGTTTCTCCTTGAGCTGGTAAATTTCCTTGAAACTAAACTTGGAAGCATCCAGCAATATTGAATTTTGGTTTTCCTTTGCTTCAAAACCAGCATCATTAAGTGTTTCAACAACTTTTTTTACAGAAGTATGTGTTTGTTTCAGCCCTTTTGAATCAATTTTAATTTCAATTTTTTTATCGCTAAAATTCAGATTGATTTCTGAACATATCTCTTTTAGTGTTACCTCTTTAATTTTTTCTGCACATACTTTCGCGTCTTTTTCATTGTTGTATTCTTTATTTAGATAAATTTCCATTTTAGGAGAAGAAGGTTTTTTTCTTGCATCAAAAATTTCAATCAGTCTTGGAAGACCCATAGTAATCTGCATTTCCTGAACACCAGCGAAGTGGAATACATTTAATGCCATCTGTGTTGAAGGTTCTCCAAAAGATTGAGCAGTGATTATTCCTATTGCTTCTCCTGGTTCTATTTTTCCTTTTGTGTGGAGTTTTGATATATCAATTCCGTCATCTCCATAAACATACTGGATAATGCTGTTATTGCTGTTTCTAACTGTCCCGTCGTATTCCACTCTTAAATCCTGCAGGGCGTTTGCCAGCCTTCTGTATAAATAACCTGATTTAGGGGTTCTTAATGCTGTATCCATAATTGAATCCCGTCCTGTAACTGCACCGAAAAAGAATTCATCTGGTCTTAACCCCTTGATAAAAGGGCTTGCGATAAATCCTCTTGCCTTGGGTGACAAGTCTCCTTCCTTAAAAAATGACAAGGTTCTTTTAATATATCCTATATCAATTCTCTTGCCCCATAACGCCTGCTGACCAACACAACAAGCCATTTGCGTGATATTCAAAATGTTCCCCCCGCCTCCTGACTTTATCATGTGACTTACAGGATTTATATCCGGAAATTCTCTTTTTACCACCTCTCCGATTTTTGTTCTGACTTCATTCAACACCTGAAGAATTTTTATTTCTCTTGACTCTTCTTCTGTTTTACCGGGAATTCTTTCTAAAGTGCCTTTATTATATTCTTCAATAATATCTTCAGTTTTTTTCTCAGCTTTTTTTATTATGTCCTTTCCAATATTAACTACTTTTTCATCTAAATCCAAATCTTCTACAGAAATTGTTATTCCCCGGTCTGTTAAATAATTTGTTCCAAGACTGAAAACTTTTTTTATTATATCAAATATTTCATTTCTGTCAATTGTTTTATCCAACTCTTTTATTAATTCTCCGTCTTCACTCCCAAAAATTGTGTTATTTAATTTCCCTTGTATAACTTCTCCATCCTTGATTTTTACAGAGTCATTTGAGAAATTTATTTTAGGCAATAATTTAGAAAATACTTCCTTTCCTGAAATTGTTTTTTTTGAAATAACTGTATCTACTCCTGCCTTGTAAAGAAGTTGGTTTGCATAATCCTGAGAAAGTTCTTCTAATCCCAGCAAATAATTTCCAGTGATTGCATCTGATATACATCCAATAAGATTTGTATTGTTCTTTGAAGAAATCAAATTTCTTTTTACATCTAAAAGTACTTTGGCTTCTGCTCTTGCTTCTTCTGTTTGCGGAGAATGGATATTCATTTCATCACCGTCGAAGTCAGCGTTATATGGGAATGCCACAGCAGGATGAAGCCTGAAGGTTTTGCCTGGCAGGACTTTGACAAAATGTGCCATTAAACTTCCCTTGTGCAAACTTGGATGCCTGTTAAATAATACTATGTCCCCGTCCTGGAGATGCCTTTCAACTTTATATCCCACCCCAAGTTCACTAATTATTTCCTCTTTAAGTTCAGGGGCAATCTTTTTTCTCTTGTCATCAGGTCTTATAATATAATTTGCTCCGGGATATTCTTCTGCTTTTTCAATTAGTTTTTTTAATTTTTCTATGTTTAAATCAGTGACAAATTCTGCGACAGTAATTATTCTTGCGATTTCATAAGGAATTCCAACCTCATTTATTTCAAGAGCTGGATCCGGAGAGATTACAGTTCTTCCGGAGTAATTTACTCTTTTACCTGCCAGATTTTTCCTGATTCTTCCTTCCTTCCCCTTAATTCTTTCTATGATTGTTTTCAGGGGCTGTCCGCTTCTGTGTCTTGCAGGAGGTATTCTTGCAACAGTATTGTCAAAGAAAGTTGTGATGTGAAACTGCAGTAAATCCCATAAATCTTCAATAATAACTTCCGGGGCTCCTGCATTGAGATTTTCCCAAAGTCTTTGATTGGCCCTTATGATGTCAGAAAGCTTGTGAGTTAAATCATCCTCGCTTCTTTCACCTGATTCTAAAATAATGCTTGGCCGCACAGTTACCGGGGGTACTAAAAGTGAAGTGAGAACAGCCCACTCTGGCCTGCATGTTTTAGAGTTTATCCCTATTTTTTTTAATTCATCGTCGGGAATCTGAACTAACATCTCTCTGATTTCAGTCGGAAAGATTCTTGTTCTCCCTTTGTAAAAACTTGTTGGCTTGTCTAATTTTATTCTTTCATGAACTTCCCCGCAATGAGGACACTTTTTAACATCCTTAGCTTTTTTTGCCCTTAGACTTTTTTGAGGATATTTTTTTAAATCATTTTTATTCAATAATAATTTGTTGCATGAATGGCAGAAACATCTCAGCACTAATTCAATTAAAGGAATATATTTAAGATGCATTACTGGTCTTGCTAAGTCAATACATCCTGAGTGCCCAAGACATTCTTTTAATCTTCCCCCGCATGTTCTGCACCTTACCCCGGGGTCTATTGCCCCAAGTTTTAAATCCATCAACCCCCCATCAACAGGATAACCATCAATATTATATAATTCCGGGGTCACTATTTTTGCACATGAAAGTTTTTTAATCTGCTCAGGGCTAAGTAAAGAGAACTTTAATTCCTTTATTTTTTTTCTTATTGGTTTCATTTTTCTTTTATAGTACTCTGGATAATCTTTTTCATTGAATCTTGACATTCAACAATTATTTTCATTTTTTAATCTTTCATCTTTTAATGCATTCCTACCAAATACTTTAAGATAATATTCCATATATTGGGGAGGTATCTGAGAAACTATCTCTTCATCTGGTTGCAACAGGTGTTGCTCATTTTTTTTCATTATATTTTTTATTCTTTTTATATATTCTGTCATTTTATTCGTATTTGTTTTTTAATTCAAAAAATGTCCTGATGTGCAATCCCTGAAGTTCTTCCAGCAATAATTTAAATGCATATGATATTTCAACAAATTCAACATCCTCGCTGTTGCATAATGGGCAGGTGATTTTGTGCCTGATGTTGTCGTCTATTGCTATTGCCCCGCACTGCGAACAGATTGGCAGAGTGACTTTATCTGAATCATATCTTTCTTTTAACAACAGCGACGCGCCGTGAGCAACCAAGGCCTGCTGTTCCATTTCCCCTAACCTTAATGCTCCTCCTCTTGCCCGACCCTCAATTGGCTGCCTTGTCAGTAACGCAACTTTTCCTGAAGCTCTTCCATGCAGTTTGTTAGCCACCATGTATTTTAATTTTAGATAATATATATTTCCTATGAAAATTTTGGCAGTCATTTTCTGGCCTGTAATTCCATTGTACATTGTTTCTTTTCCGTCATATCTAAATCCCAAATCTTTTAATTGTCCTGTAAGATCTTTTTTACTTACTCCTGAAAAAGCAGTACCGTCGATAATTTCCCCTTTTATACACCCGACTTTTCCTGCTAACAATTCCAGTAAATATCCTACACTCATACGGCTTGGCAATCCATGAGGGTTGAACATGATGTCTGGTCTGACTCCGCTTGCAGTAAACGGAACATCTTCTTCAGGCACAATCATTCCTATGACCCCTTTTTGTCCGTGCGGTGTTGCATATTTGTCTCCTAATTCCGGGATACGCTGATCTCTTGTTTTAATCTCAACAATTTTATTCCCCTCAGAATCCTCGGTTAAAAATACTGATTCAACAATTCCTTTTTCTTCCTGTCTTATTGTCACGCTTGATTCTTTCTTTGTTTTTACTGAAATTTCTCTTGCTTCAGATAAGAATTTTGGAGGGGACATCTTTCCTATTAAAACTTCTCCTTCGTTAATGTTTGCTTCAGGATAGACAATCCCGTCTTTTTCCAGGAACCGATAAGCTGATTCCATTTTATATCCAGTCGCGTCTTTTTCAGGTATGGCAATTTCATCTTTAAGCCCTCCGGCATAATTCATTTCTACTGCAGAATAAGGCCTGAAATAAAAACTCCTTCCAACACCTCTGTTTAAACTTCCTTTGTTAAACACCAAAGCATCTTCAATATTATAACCTTCGTAAGTCATGATTGCCACCATCAGATTCTGCCCGGCAGGATATGTATTTAATGTATCGTAGACAAAACTTCGCACAATTGGTTTTTGAGGACATTGCAAAATGCTTACATCAGTGTCGAGTCGGCACAAATAATTCGCAGCATACAATCCTAATGCCTGTTTGAAACTTTTGGTTCCTTTAATTAATTTTGAACAAGAATTGTGGTTTGCATAAGGTGCCAAACTTGAGACAACTCCCATCAAATCCATTGGGTCTGTTTCAAGATGAGTATGCTCAGGGGTGATTTCTTCCTTGCATAAAGAAACTAAAGCATTTTCTTCTTCGGCAGCGTCGAGATATTCAATAATTCCTTTCTCCACTAAATCATTCCAGCTTAATTGTCCTTGTTCCAGTTGAATTAAATGTTGATTGGTTAATTTGGGAGCACCATTTTCAACTATAATTAATGGTCTGAGAACTCTTCCCGGTTCTACTGAGATTACCACCATTTGGAAATTTACATCATCTTTAATACTCATTTGCAGGGGCAAGTTTCCGTCCCTTCTTTGTTCCCTTAATTTTGTTACAAATTCTTTTGGATTATTTATACTTCCAATAAATTTTCCGTTAAAAAAAACTTCTCTTTCTCCAAGACCTTCTTTGCTTAATCCCTGCTCTTCTAATTTTTTTAAGAATTTATCTTCGTTTAATTTCACGGCTCTTGTAGATACTTTTGCCAGAATTGCCAGGTTTTTTCTCAGCCCGATTTCTGTTCCTTCTGGAGTTTCAATAGGACAAAATCTTCCATAATGCGTCGGATGCAATGTTCTTGCCAAAAAGTTTTCCTGATCGCTGGGCAGCATACTTGATACTCTTTGCAACTGCGAAATTGTAGCCAAATAATTTGTTTTATCTATATTTTGAGTAATCCCGCTTCTCTCTCCTGTCCAGCTTCCGGTTGCGATTGCAGATTCTACTCTGTGAGAAAACAAAGTTGATTTAGCAATTATTTTTATTGAAAAGAATTTTCTTCTTTTTGATGATTTTTGAAGAGAGTATTGAACATCCCGGATCAGGATTCCTAAATTAACCCTGAATAATGTTGCCAGTAAATCTCCTGAAAGTCTGACTCTTTTGTTTTGGTAGTGATCCTTATCTGTTCTTAATTCCGGATTATTTTTTGCAATAAGAAATTGTTTTAGCAGTTTGCATAATGTTACAGCTTTTTTTATCCGGTCTTCTTTTTTCTGTCCTATGTGTGGGAACAAATAAGAATCAATTCTTTGATTCACCCTGTCAAGAATTTCTTTTTTAGTTCCCTGCAAATTTGTCTGTTCAGCGATATACATCATTGCATCTTCTTTAGTTGCCAAATCTACGAAGTCATATAAATTTACAATCACACTGTCTGTTTCTTTTCCAATGTATTTAGCAATGTCTGATTCTTTTGTTAATCCCAATGCTTTTAAAATAACTATTGCCGGAACATCCTTGAATCTGCTGAACGCGACTTCAAATATTCCTTTTTTGTTTTCAGAAATTGTGACTGGAATTCTGTATGTTCCCCGAAGTGAAAAAAGTCTTAAATTTAGTTCTCCTTTTTTGTTTGTTTCAACAAATGGCTGGTTTTCTGCAAGGTCTTCTGCCATAATCATAACTCTTTCGTTTCCGTTAATTATAAAATACCCCCCCGTATCTCTCGGGTCATTATAGTTTTTGATTAATTCTTCTTTTGAAAATCCAAGAGTGTTGCAAACTTTGCTTCCAACCATAATCGGAATTTTTCCAATCTCTACAACCTCTGAATCAATCTGGTCATCTTTTTTTACAGTTAATTCAAGCGTGATTGGCGCAGAATAAGTTAGTTTCCTGAGTCTTGCTTCAAAAGGCATAATTCTTGAAGAACTTCCGTCGGCTTCAATTACTTTTGGTCTGCCCACCTTTATTCTTCCTAACTTAATCTCAAAATCTTCGTTGTTTATGGTTTCAGATATTTCTTCAACTATCTCCTGCATCCTGAATTCTATGAAATTATTAAAAGAAGTAATGTTGGATTCTACAAGTGACTGGTCTTCAAGATATTTTTTTACAAGTAAATGTTTTTCCATTAGACAACCACCCTAAAATAAATATTTAATTTGTCGCCCTCTTTTCGTTCGATTTTGATTATGTCGCCGACAATGCAATCCTCTGGTAATGCTGAATCAGATGACAGAATTTTTGGCAATTGCGCTTTAGAAACATTAAGTTTTTTTAGCAACTCTTCACAATCTTTTTCATTAAGTTTGATATGTTTGGGTTGGAAAATATGCATTTTAAAATGGTTGATGGAAAGTTGCAAAATATACATTAGCTTTAACAACTTTGTAATAATAAAAGATACCAAAATTTAATTTAAAAACCTTTGGGTATATTGGGTTTTGCATAAAAAGTGGGACATATGGCCCCGAAGGGATTTGAACCCTCGACACCTGGATTGCTTCGCCAATTTTGTTCTTATGCGAAGTACGCAAAGATATTTTTTCGGCGTAAAAGTCCAGTGCTCTGACCAGGCTGAGCTACGGAGCCATATTGGCGACTGCGAAGCAACTTAAGGGGGATATTTTGCCTGCAAAAAAAGGTCACCTGCCTTGCAGGTTCTCGTGCCCTCCTTGGGTATCCCTGTGGGAAGCTACAGAGCCATAATGCATTGAACGATTTTAGGTTTAAAAAGATTTCATATAATTATATGCTCTTAGTTCTCTTAATAGTTTTAATGAAAAAGTAACAGGCG
>CBDVES010000023.1:0-8527 GCA_965373065.1 uncultured archaeon
CTCTTCATAGTTTTAATCCTTCTCTTGATTTTCTTAGTCCTTCCCTCATTTTATTTTTGAATTTTCTTTATTTTGAAAGTTATGGTCTTCGTCCACGCCTTCCGCCTTTCTTTTTTGGTCCTCCTCGCGGGATTCTTGTGGTGTCAAGAATATTCAAAATTTTAAACCCCTCTCTTGATAAACTTTTTATGATTGCATTAGCCCCTGGTCCTGGGGCAGGATTGCCTGTCTTCGCCCTTATTTTTACATACAATGACCTGATTCCAAGTTCTTTGATATTCTCTGATATTCTCTTTGCTATAAACATCGCGATAGTAGGATTTGCCTTAAGTCTTCCGTGTTTAGTCACCATCCCCCCGGTAACTTTTGTTATCGTCTTCCCTGACATATCTGTTACATGAGCAATTGTATTATTAAAAGAAGTATAAATATTAATCACTGCTTCAACATCTTTTTTATTTGATTTTGGCTTAACAGTTTTAACTTTTTCTTCAGACAATTTTTCATTAATTTTTTGTTCCTCAGCTTCACTCATTTTGCACTTCCTCTGGATTTAATTCTTTATCTTCCTTTTGTACTTCTTTTTTCTTTGCGGTTTTTTTCACAGAAATTTTATCTTCTAATTTCACAGGAACAATATAAGATGGAACATTAACAACTTTTCCGTCGACCAAAACTTTTTTGTGAGTGATTAATTGTCTTGCACTTTTTGAAGTAGTGGCAAGTTTTTTATTCACAACAATTGTCTGAAGCCGTCTCTTAAGATAATCTTCTTTTTCTAATGATAAAACATCGGCAATAGAACCAACTCTTAAACCCTTTTTGGCCAATCTATCAAACAAAGCCTGCTGTTCTTCTTGGCTTGCGGAAATCAATTTCCTTGCTTTCTCTCTAATTGACTTTATCTTTGCATCAGCTTTCCATATCTCTAGTTTATTTTTTAATCCAAATTCTTTTTTTATTATAGCTTCTTCGTCAATCCTTGCCTTGTCAAAAGGTCTTTTTGGTTTTGAATATGTTTTATGTTTTCGTTTCATTTAAAATAATCTCTGTATATTTTTTTGATGAATGGGGATTTTCCTCCGGGCCTACTTGGTATATTTGCTTTCATTTTTTCTTCCCCTTCTTTTTAATTCCAGCACCTTTGGCTTTGTTTTTTCTAAAATTACTTTTTGTTCTCTGACCTCTTGTTGGAAGACCAGACATGTGTCTAAAACCTCGATAACTTTTTATCTTTTTTAATCTTTTAATATCAAAATCTTTTTGTAATTCTAAATCACTTCCAACCAAGTGTTTGTGCTCCCCCTCTTCAAAATCACTTCTCCTATTCAAAAGGTATTTGGGTATTTTTGTTTTTTCAGTAAAACCTTTTAACTTCCCGGATTTCATAAATTCAGTAATTTTACTTATTTCATCATCTGTTAAAGAGCCAACTTTTTTATCTTTATCCATTCCCAGTGTTTTACAAATTGCATTTGACATGCCCCATGAAACACCTTTTATTTTTGTCAACCCGGGATAAATTTTCATTCCTCCTTCAATATCTTTTGAGATAATTCTCACTATACGTTCTTCATTTTTTTGAGGTTTATTTTCTTGTTTCATTTTAATACACAAATAAATTGTATCTTTCAGTTTCTGTTAATTCTTTAATTATTCTTTTTTCAATTGCTTTCTCCGGGTCTGGGAGGTTCTGAATTCTTTTTTTCATATCTTCAAATGATTCAAATTCTTTTTCCTGTCGCTGTTTTAAAATTTCTTGCATATGTTTTTTTCCTAATCCTGGGAGCAATTCTATCTGGTGTATTCTTTTATTGATTGCATTTGATTTATTGAAAAAATCAACAAATTGCTGGGCTCTTTCTTTAATTACTCCTGCAACAAACACTTGCAACTGAGATTTAGCAGCTTCAGTTAATTTTTCCTTTGGCAGTCTTCCGAGAATATAATATATTTTTGGTCTTTTCCCTTCACCAATATATACTTCTTCCCCGATTTCCAGGATTTCTCCTCGTCGAGGAACTAATTCCAAAAGCGTTAGATTTGTCTTTCCGATAGCTTGTGCTATGGGCATCATTTTTCCTTCCAAAGGGTACCCGTTTGGCAAGTATTCCAATATTATTGCATTTTCTTCTTTCATTCAAAATAACCTTTCTATTTTTATTTGAGTGGATTGAAATTTTATATTTGCTTTCATTTTTTCTATTTAAATTCTTTAACTGTTTCAAGTATTTTTTTTGTTTCATCTTCGTCTAAACTAATACCTGCAAAAATTTTATTCAACTCTTCTGGGTTTTCAGGCATTAAATCACTTATTTTAACTATGTGCTCTGTTTTCATTTTCATTAAATCCAGCTTTTCTAATTTATCTCTTAGTTCTCCTTGTTTCTTTGATTTTAATTTTATAAATTTTTTTATAAAACCAGCTATCTCTGCGTTGCTGGTTTCGTTGTCTTTTACATATTGTGCGACTTCTGCCATGCTTAAGGGTTCTCTGTTTTTTATCATGTTATTTTGTAGACTTTATTTTTTTTAAATGTATTGGCTCAATTAAGAATTTCTTTTCCTTGTTTTGGTCTTTGATTGAAACAAAGTATGATTTTCCTCTCTTGCCTTCGACAACGCCTGTTTTTCCCTGAAGTCTTGCAGGAAAACTCGGTTGCATTGCTCGTTCTTTTACAACTGCGATAAAATCTCCTTTTTTCAATTCCTGAAAATATTTGCTTAATTGCAATTTTCCTCTGGTCCTAATTGGTTTTCTTTTCATAATTTACCCAGAAACAGACTATTTAAAAAACTATCTTTTACAAACCAAACTCTGGAGGATTGTGAGATACTTCGGGAATCGGTCGTGTATGGCAAAGGTCTCCATTTTCCCTTGCATCCTCCATATTTTTAACTATTGCATTAAACATTTTCTTTCCCCAAACACTTTTTCCGCATTTCTCGCAAAAATCTATTACACTTGAATCAGAAACTTCAGCCCCGCAATAAATACATTTTTTCACCATTTTCTTTTTAACTATATTTAAAAATAAAATTAGTTTATAAATTTTTGTGTGGGTTTTCATTCATACTCTATGCCGTAAATATTATTTGTGATGTTATTGTACTGAATTTATTCATACCTCAGTGCATCAGCAGGCTTTAATTTTGCTGCCTGCATTGCTGGTAAAACTCCTGAAGCTGCACCAATTAAAAAAGAAAACATCAAAGCCCCTCCAATTAAAGTCATGCTTGTGTCAGCTTGTAAGAGGTCTGTTCCCAATGCCATGCTCGCAAGATATTCTGCGGCTTTGCTTAACCCTATCCCAATACCAATTCCGATTGCACCGCCGACCAATCCCAAAAGCCCTGATTCAAATAAGAAAATAAATAAAATATCAGAATTTCTTGCACCAACAGCTTTCATGGTTCCAATTTCTTTTGTCCTCTCTATAACAGCGGTGTACATTGTGTTCATTATCCCAATACCTCCAACCAAAAGCGAAATCCCTGCTATCCCGACTAATACTGCCTGAACAACACTAAAAACACTCTGGACAGTTTCAAGTAATTGCTCAAAAGTCTGAACAGAGAAAGTTTCTTCTCCTTGTTTCTCATTTCTAAAATCTCTTAATTCTTCTTTGACTTTTTCCGCGACATCAGCAGGCTCATAACCTGACTTTAACTGAACATAAATAGCATCTATTTCATCTTGTTTATCAAAAATTTCTTTAGCTGTTTCAAGAGGAATATAAACCTGTGAATCATCCTGCGGATTGCCTATTTGCCCCATTACCCCGACAACTCTAAATTCTTTATTTTGAATAATAAGCTTGTCTCTTAATTGAACTGCTTTGTCAAAAAAACCATTGTCTTTGGCAACTAAATAACCTATGACAATTTTATATTTGTCTCCTTGTTTTAAATCTCTTCCTTCTGTAGTTTCAAAGCCCCCTATTTCTTTGAAAATATCTGCACTTTCATCTGTCGGCAGACCAATAACAAAATTTGCCTTTGCCTCATCTTTAAATTTAATTAAACTAGAACTATAAATGATTTCAGCAGCCATATCAACTCCTTTTGTTTTTTCAATAACTTCTAAATCTTTATTAGTTAATTTATCAGCACTCGCAATCATACCTATGCCCATCCCACTTCCAGGCATAACAATTAATTTATTTGCACCCATTTGTTCAAAAGTTTCTGTTAAATATCCCTGAAGCCCCTGCCCCAAACTAATCAAAGCAACAACCGCAGCAATCCCAATAAAAATTCCAATCATAGTGAGCCAGCTTCTGAGTTTTCTTCTTCTGAGATTATTAAATGCTAAAAAGAAATAGTCTTTCATTTTTTAGGTTATCTCCTTAATTGTTCTCTAGGCAAAGGACAATTTTCTCCCCATTTATAATGTTGTACTGCTTCTCTTCCTGTTGTGAAAATATGATTGAGAAATTCCCCAATTTTCTGTCCACAATATTCCGATATAATAAGACCATCCTTATTTTCACTTGATGTTCTAAATACAACAAAACCTTTCCCTATGCTTCCTACTTCTATAATTCTTTCATACCTATCTTTCCTAAAAACATATCCTTCTTTTATATTTTCAAGTTTAATTTTCATATTCAAATCTTCCCCCTATTCTTTTTCCTTTTCTTCCTAATTCTATAAACAACATAACCAAGAAAAAAAACCCCAACTAAAACATAATAAATATAATTTGGTTTTTTAACAAGCCCTAAATCTTGGGCCTGTTTTAATGAATATGTTTTTAATATAAGATTTTTAGTTTCTGTAAATTCTTTATTTGTTGCGTCTTTGAATTTTAAAACAACAGGCAGGTTTATTGTTCCATAAGCGTCTTCATTTATATATACACTATATTCAACACTGTCAAAATCGTCGCTGTCTATGTCCCCAATATACTGCTCTTTTTCAGAGAGAAACTCTATCCCTTTAACATTACTAACACTTAAATAAACAAACTTAACATCTGCTAAACCAGAATTAACTATTTTTATTGAAAAGATGTTTTCTTTTCCTTTAATTAATATAGAATCCTCCAAGGAAATTTTTAGTTCTGGCTCTGAATTAACTGTTACACTTATTAACTCTGATTTTAAAGAAACATTCCCATCTTCATTTTCATAACTAATCTCTACAGGAATCTTGTAAATCCCAGAATCTGTTTCAGGCAAAACTATTAATTTGAACTTAAAATCTTCCTCATCACCGTCGTCTAATTCATCCAAAAACTTTTCAGAGCTTGACTGATAAGGTGCAAAAGGAACATCTCCAGATAAATCTAATTTAACATTTAAATTATACACATCATCTTCAAAAATATTTTCTATTTCAATGACAATATTCACTATTTCTCCTGGAGCCACTTCTTGCGGGGAACTTGAAACATCTGTGATTGAAACACCTGAGATAATGTTTAAACTAAGTAAGAAGAAAAATGCTAAAGTAATTGTTAGTTTATTTTGTGTTTTCATTTTTTTTAATGATTAGATTCTTCATAACTCTTTTTAAGAAATTCAAAAACTTCTAAATATTCTTTTAATAATGGTAGGACATCATTTTTTTTTCTAAATTCTGATTCTGCAAATTTTGGACGTAATACTTTAAAAAATATTTTATTCCTTGTGTGACTTAACATAGAGAATCTATATGGGGAAACACTTGATATTGTCTCTTGATTATATCTTCCAAAAATTTCATCTATAACATCCAAATTTTTTTCTGTCCAATCATCTGAATCCTTCCTTCCTCTTATATATTCTGCATGGCATAAATCATCATGGAGTGCTATAAAAGGATTAATCTCTTTTAATATTTCTGTCTCAATTTTTGAAGCTTTTTTAAGAATATTCAATGTTTTTTTTGTTGTTTTAGGATAAGATTTTAAAATTTCCTTGCCTTTGTCATAAGGGTTAACTAAATGATTAAATAGATGCATTTTAAGTGTTTCATTTCCCCATATTATTTGTTTTAAAAGAGGATTATAACTAATCTCTTTAGGCATCTTTTCATCTATTCCATAAATTTCATATTCTCGTGGTTTCCATTTGTCCTCTCCACCAACTGCAGTAAGAGGATAATAATCTCCAAAGAATTCTGTAATCTTATTCCATTTAGTTAAATCGTTTTCTTCCATTGCTTGGATTCCTTTTTTGATTTTATGTATATCTTTTTTCATTGGCCTTTTATTTCCTGTTTTATTACACAATCCCTTCACATCCAATATTTATAAATCTTTAGTTTGTTACTTCTAAATAATTAAAACAAGTTATTTAGTTATTTTCACGTCTTTTAATTTTAAAACTTTGTTTGCATATTTTATTAAATCTAAATCATGAGTGACTAAAATTATTGTTTTTCCTTTTTTATTTAATTCCACAAATAATTTCAGAATTTCTGCTCCTGTTTTTGTATCCAGGTTTCCTGTTGGCTCGTCAGCCAGAATTACATCTGGGTTGTTTGCTAATGCCCTTCCAATTGCAACTCTTTGCCTTTCTCCTCCAGAAAGCTCATTTGCTAAATGATTTCTTCTATGAATTAATTTAACATCTTTTAAAATTTTTTCTGCTTTTTTTATTCTTTCTTCTTTATTTATTCCCTGAAAAATCATGGGAAGTGCAATGTTTTCTAAAGTTGTTAAAGTTGGGATTAGATTAAAAGTCTGGAACACAAATCCTATTTTACTGCCCCTAATTTGAGCTAATTCTGATTCTCCGAGGTTTGCAATGTTTTGCCCCTCAAGATAAATTTCTCCTTTTGTCGGCAAATCCAATGCCCCAACCATATTCATCATTGTGCTTTTTCCTGAACCACTTGGTCCAATAATCACAACAAAATCTCCTTTGTTTATTTTTACATCAACTCCGTCCAAAGCCCTGACTATGCTCTCACCCATCAAATAATGTTTCTCCACATTATCTAATTTGATTATTGTATCTGCTTTCATCTTAATTTTCTCAGAAATATGCTTCTGAGGTTCACACCTCTTATAATTTTAGAAAATCAGAGTATTTAAAATTAATTATAGGAAGTTTTAAAAAACCCCAAGATTTACTTTGATTAAAATTATTAGTGATTTTTAAATGAATTAATCACTAGGAGTCTAAAATTATAATACCAGTCAGGTGCTTTTCATGCGGAAAACCAATCGCTCATTTGTGGGAGCAGTTTAAACAGCGAGTAAAAGAAGGCGAAAAGCCAGGAAAAGTAATGGACGAATTAGGTTTAGAACGCCCTTGTTGCAGGTCTGCATTTTTAGGACAAACTGATTTGATTGAGTTAGTCGGGAAATTTAAGAAATCATAAATTAATCTTTATAAGGTAAAAAATTAATGCTACGATTAAATGCAGGATTATTGAGGAAACAATTCCTGTGGTGCTAAAATAACAAATTTTTCTAAAGATTAAAGGCACTATTTGATTTGTTACCAAACTCAATCCAATTGCTAAAAATATTATTAGTAGAATATTAAAGCCATTTATCAAAATTAAAGGAAAAATAATTATTAAGATTAAAATCCCAAAATGAAGATGGTGAAAATCAAAACCTGTTTTTCTTCTCAACCAGCAAGTAATTGTTTTTGATTTTTCTTCAGGAGTTCCATAAGTTTCTATGTCATGCCACAAATGAGAAAAAATTCTTACAATTATCAATGTAGTAAATAAAGAAATTAAGAATGTAGTTATCATTTAATTCTCCACTTCGCAACATAACCACATCCTTCACAAGCCACAGATTTAATTTTATTTTTAATTCTTATTTTTGGATTTTGATAAGGAGTAAAACATTTTTTGCAGAATAATTTTCTTAATTTTCTAAGAGGAATATTTTTTTTCATCGCAAGCCTTTTTATTTTTTTCACTTCTCTTATAGTTTTGTTTTTAATATCTTTAAAAAATTCCTGAATTTGTTTTTCAGCTTCAGACTTTGAAATGTTTTTCATAAAAATAATAAAAGAAGAAGATTTATATAGTTTAACTTATAGAAAGTTTTGTTACCATTTGTTAAATTATATTATGGTTAAAATGACTAATAAAATACAAAGACCTTTTGACTTTTTAGAAAGTGCCAAAGGAAAGAGAGTTCTTATAGAAACAGATGGTTGTAAGTTTGTTGGAATTTTGAGGCTTTTTGATGTACATCTCAATGTTGTTTTAGAGAATGTGTTGGTAAATGACATGTTAAAGCTACCTATTGTTTTTTTAAGAGCAATTCAAGGATTTGTAACATTATAGAGAAGATAACTCTTTTATTAAGATATGAATAGTGAAACTTATAAAAATTAAAGCAAGACAGCTTAATGGTTTGGCACCTTGTCGGGCACTACTGCCATTAACATAGGAAGCTTAACTTCTGTGTTCGGAAAGGGAACAGGTGTTTCCAACCTACTATGGCTGTCTTAAAAATACATCATAATCTTGATTTATAAAACTTTTTATATTCTAAATATTCCCTGATTTTATGCGGATGTGCCGGAGTGGTCAAACGGGACGCCCTCAAGAGGCGTTGGCTTAGTGT